>JACPKT010000126.1 GCA_016186855.1 Candidatus Iainarchaeum sp.
AGAAGCAGTGCAATTTTTGAAGATTCTGGAGAAGCAAGCTGGGCGGGACAACTTGAAACATTTACGAACATACAACAAAACAACATACTTGAGCACATAAAAAAATGCTGGGCATCACTTTTTTCCCAGAGGGCATGCGCATATTATCACAATCAAAAAGAGAAAAAAGCTCTTGAAATGGGAGTTGTTGTACAGGAAATGGTTGATGCGAAAGTAAGCGGCATTTGTTTTACTGCAAATCCCGTAACCAAAAACCAAGATGAAATTCTTATTGAAGCAGGCTTTGGAATTGGAGAAAATATTGTGGGGGGAAAAATCACGCCAGACCTTTACGTGGTTGACAAAAAAACGCTTGAAATAAAAAAAATTGCAAAACAAGCACTATTGATAGAAGAACACTATGGGGTTCCACAGGACACTGAATGGGCAATAAAAGGTAATAACCTGTTTTTCCTGCAGGCAAGGCCAATAACAACACTTTAAATGAAATTTATGAAATGGGAAATCATTGCATTGGTTATTGTATTTCTCATTGGCACAAACACTGCTGGCAATGCACTCCTTGCATTTCAACGATTTACATTCAACGAATTCTATTCATTGGAATATGTTACGCTATTCTTAATTATAATTTTACTATTATACAACCGAAGAAATAATTAGCAGGACAGAATTCAGGCTCTCAAAATTGTTGTAACTTTTTCTGCAGTAGGTTTCATTGGTTACATCAGTTACTAGGCTCGGTTGAGGATATTTTTGAATATATTGCCAATATGTGCGTTTTCACTCTTTAGTGAAAGTTTTGTTAAACAGTGAAAGTGAAGAAAAACTATGGCTATCACTGAAAAGCGATAATATCGATAAAAAGCGATACTTGGTTTAGGTGATTAAGTTTCTCATAAAGGAAACATTTTCTCTAATTAGGAAACAAGGTAAAGCAACTATTTTTATTCTTTTAACTCCTAAAAAAAAGCATGGACACGGCTGGAGCAATAAAATTAATCATTTCAATTGTCATATGTCAGGCAGCAGGTTTGGTTGGTTCAATTTTCACTTTTCCAGCAATCGCTGGCTGGTATTCAACCATTCAAAAGCCGGTCTTTACTCCGCCAAACTGGGTGTTTGCGCCGGTGTGGACAACACTGTTTTTGTTAATGGGAATTTCTCTCTACCTTGTTTGGAACAAAGGATTTGAAAACAAAAAATCAAAAACCGCAGTTTCTGTTTTTGGCCTGCAGCTGGGCCTGAATGTTTTGTGGTCATTTTTATTTTTTGGACTGCAAAACCCCTTACTTGCGTTTATTGAAATAATCTTGCTTTGGTTAGCAATCCTTGCAACAATAATACTTTTTTACAGAATATCAAAATCAGCAAGTTACTTGTTAATTCCCTACTTGCTTTGGGTTAGTTTTGCGACATTCCTGAACTACAGCATTTGGGTTCTTAACACGTGAATCAGGATTATGCAAGAATATATAGGTAACTGGTTTAAATATATACTTTACTTATATATAGGTAACCTATTTAAATACTTTCAGTACCTACATATTAGTGGTTTTTTAGAGTGAATCAACATATTTGATGCATATTTATGAGGGTTCGAAGAACCCCCGAGGTATGCGTCGTAAATCCACGCAAGGGTTTTTTTATGAGAGGAAAGGCCAGAGAAAGCATTTTGAGGGTGTTATTAAACAATCCAAACGAGGGGCTTTCAAAGTACAGGGTTGCAAAGCTTGCCGGCTGTTCGTTTCCATGGGCTTTAGAAGTTTTAAACGAGTTGCAGAAAAAAAAGCTTGTCAAAAACACCAAAGTGCTTAACTACAAAAAACTGATTGAGTACTGGAGAAAAATTCACAAAAAACCCACTTTTTGGCAATATTCTGTTAGGGACCCGTTTGAATTACTTAAAAAAACAAGTCTTGACTATGCTTTGACTACTTATGCTGCCGAAAACCTTGTTCAAAAATACTTATTTTTGCATAGGGTAGACGTTTACATTAACGAAAATGATTTCAAAAAATGGCACAAGCTCTTAACCAAAGAGGGCCTGGTTGGCGGAGGAAACCTGCGCCTCATAAAAGAAACAGACAAAGTCTTTTACAAGTCATTTGAAGTTAAAGGATTAAAAGTCGTGAGCTTACCACAATTGATAGTTGACCTTTTTGTTGAAGGCGCAATGTGCGTTGAAGCAATGCTTTTGAAGGAATGGGAAAAACATGTACGATGAATTTGAAACAAAAACTTCGCTGCAATACCTTCAAAAAGTAATGCCTGTAGTGGTTGAACCAATTTGCCTCATTGGTGGATGGGGAGTTTACTTCAACGTAAACAAACAGTACAGGAAAAGGTTTGGAAGGGATTATTTAGGTTCAAGGGACATTGATTTTGGTTTTTTCATTGACAAAAACTGGAGCAAAGAACAACTCAAAAAATCAAGTTTTGCAAGAACACTTGAATTGCTTGAAAAAGAATTAAAGTTTGAATTGCAGGGCGAAAGGTTGAGAAAAGACTTTCATATAATTGAAGAGAAAGAGCTTTCAGTGGAAACAGCAAAGCATGTTCCACTATCCTTTCTGTTTCCATTATACATTGATTTAATGGTGAGCAATTCTCACCCGGATTTCAAAAAGGTTGTTGGTTTTGAGCCATTCAGCGAACCAATGCTTGAAAAAGTCTTCAAAAACCCCGACTACAGGACAGAGTTAAAAGAGTTCAATAAAAAACTCTGGTTGCCAAAACCGGAAATACTGCTTGCAACAAAACTGAACTCTGTAAACCAGCGAAGCAAAAGCGACAAAAGGCTCAAAGACATTCTTGACATAATTGCTTTGACAATGTTTTCCGAAAAACCAGTAAAAGAACTCAAAACAGGCCTGTTTGACCTGATACCTCATCCAAAGGCAAAGCAAACAATTCAAGGCCTTAAAGAAAACGAATTAGCTCAGGCTTCAAGCACCATTTCAGGGATAACAGTTCAGGAAATCAAAACAAACCTGGAAGTCATATCTGTTGAATAGATAGTTTAAAAATACAACAAATAATGAAAATTGCGATATGTGGTTGTCAAACAACTAATAAATAAATGTAGCGACCATCCAAAATAATGCTTTATGAAGAGGTCTTGGAAAATTCCGTCCAAAAACGACAATACTCAGAAAGGCGAGTTTTTTTATATCACTTCACCCCATTACTATTCTGAATGCTTCCAAAAAAACGCATGATTCGTCAACCGCAGCGCAGAAAACTGGTTTTCACAAAAGATGGCGTGCGAGTTGTTGGGCCTCGCGGCAAGCTTTTATATGAAGGGCCTGACAGACGTGACATAAACAGACAAGACCGCCGTCGCGGTGGAGGTATAGGTGAGCGGGAAGTAAAGAAAGCAGATATAGGCCGCTCAATAAAAAAAGAGTGGCTTGACGAGGCAAAACAAAAATTGGAGGCGAGGAAAGCAGAGCAGCCAGACCATCTTTGGGGAATAGTCCAGAAAAAGAAAGGAAAATCAACTTACACTATTATCTATGACAGCCGAGACAACAAATTTTACTATAGGTCAACTCGCAGAAAAGGATTTAGCTTTGATACATATGACGTTTCATCTGAAAAGTAGCAAAAAATAAAACTACCTGCCTCTGGGCGGCTTTTTTATTACCTTTGATTCACAAGCTGTTTTGTATCCCTAATTTTAAGAATTAGTGGTTGGGGGTTCTCTCCCAGCGCTTATACCTGCATAATAAATATATTCATATATTTCATATATTTGTAAGTATAAATGTCTGTTATGGTTTTCATTAAAGAAAAGAAAATTAATGGGTTGGAAGATTTTTCTCAAACATAATACTGCTCAACAACAATTATTCACCCTTAATAATAAGAAAAAGCCAAAGGGACTCCTACATAAAATGCTTGCAAGATTTCCACAATGGATACACAAAAAACCTTGAAAGGTTTTTCCTGGAAAAATACAAAAAAACTTACAGAAACTTCTTTCGCGTTTACCTGAAATACGTAAAAAGCAGTTAATCAACTGGAAAACCTAATCTTTGGAATCAGTGGTTGGGAGGCCTCTTCCATGCATCATCTTGTTATTTTGCAAAACAACATAGCAGCTTAAAAACTCTTTGTTCAATAAATTGTTATATATTTCAAGAAGTTGAAATAATGAACAAAAAATTGGAATGATGGTTATGAGGCACATCCAAGAAATCATGGGGTCAAAGTCTAAGATTGCAATATTATCTTCGACAGTTGATATAACTGGTCCTTTTACGGTCTCGGAGTGTGCCACGATTAGCGGAACAGCTGTGTCAACTACTTCCCTAGTCTTGGATGACTGGCAAAAAACTGATTTCATTAAAGCCGAGATGGTCGGCCCAACCAAACGTGTAATCATTAACCAGAAACACCCCTTATACAAATCTATCAGGGAACTTTTCCACAAAAATAACGAGTATTTGGAGAATACTATTCAAATTATACAAAAGAACCGGATTCTTCAATCACCCAGGATACTAGCCATATTGGTTTATGGCTCTTTTGCCAGAAAAGACACAAGTGGCAAATCCGATATAGACCTTCTTATTATTGCTGAAAAAGAAGATATGGAACTCGATGAAAAATTCCGAAAAATCATTGGAGAGCAAATAAAAATGCCAATTTCTATCGCTTGGATGACGCCAACTGAGATTGCCAAACGCATCAAACAAAAAGATAAGTTCGTCCAAAACGTTCTCACCGAAGGAAGACCACTAAAAGGAGGAGAATGGATTGCGCGAACCAAACGAACATTATAACGTTGCCCTTGACACATTTTATTGGGCTGAAAAAATATATGAGAACGAAGATTATCGTACCGCAAGCTTAAACTATATAAATGCAGCCATTAAGTTCAACGATTTTCTTTGCCATAAATACTTGCATGAAATTTTCTCGCGTAAACACCACTCTGATATCTCGTTCATTCAAAACCTGCAAAAATACCTGAAGGCGGATTATGTGTCCTACAAGGCTGCTTACGAATTTCTGATGGACCATAAAAGCCAAGCTGATTACGGAACTGGAATAAGTGAAAGCGTTGCCAAACAAATCCAAAGAAAAGCCAGACAAATAAAAGAAATAACTGAGCGCCACTATTATCCGTAAAAACCAGCCAAAAACGATTAAAGCCAAAAAACCTGGGTTTTTATGGTAATTCAAAACTATAATTATGGTTTTAAAATTTTAATCGTTAAATCATTTTTATGGTTCTTCATGCCTATGCAAGTTAAAGAAATTTCTGTCCAGGAATTGAAAAAATTGCTTGTGGAAAAAACTGATTTTGTTCTGCTTGACTGCAGGACAAGGACAGAAAACGAGATTGCAAGGATTGGAGGCGAAGTATTTATTCCAGTCCACGAGCTCGTGCACAGGATTTCAGAACTTGACAAAAAGAAACCAATAGTTGTTTACTGCCATCATGGCGCGCGGAGCATGTTTGCTGCTGCAATGCTTTTGCATTCTGGCTTTAAGGCACAAAGCCTGTGTGGTGGAATTGATGCGTGGAGCGCTGAAATTGATAACTCGGTTCCTCGCTATTAGTTCAGGCTTTTGAAAGCTCAAACACGCATTCTTTGTCGCCTTTTGCCCTGCACTTTGTTTCCTTGCACTTGCATGGATGGGTGAACAGTATTTCGTACGCGCCTGCAAGGATTCCGCCAAGTGCAAAGCACACTGGTCTGTTGGACTTGAAGTCAATGCTTTCAAAGGAATTTGTCACTTCAATTGTTACTTTTCCATCAGAGTCTTCCCAGTAGGTTATTTTTCCAGCTCCAAACCCGCGCTGTGGCAGCTGGTGCATTAGTATTTCTGCAATGTCTTTTCTTCTGAATTTGGCAAAAGATATCAGGAACATGTTGTATTTTTGCACTGTTTCGATTGCAAATTTTTTTGTTGACTCAAAAATTATTTTTTCCGCCTTTTCCTTCCCTATTTCAATGAATGCCCTTTCCAAGTGAGCTAGCTGGCCCCTTTGGAGTATTTCGCTTGAAAGGCCTTCAAAAAACGTTTCGCCCGTGTTCTCATCGTACTTTATCAGAAGCTGTTTCATCAGTTAAAAAAACAGCTAAAGGGATTATTAATATTTTCTTGGATTCTTTTAAACCGAATATTATTGCCACATCGAAGATGGGACACGTATGCGGTGTCAACGGACGCAACCGTTGATGGACTCGGCGGGAATCGAACCCGCAGTTTCATCCTGTTTCAAGCCTGTTGTTGCAAAGCCAGTGCCATACAGTGACAGAGCAGATGCAAATCGCAAACAAATCTTGTATTACCGCCCCATCAAAGATGGGGCACGTACAGATTGCCAGCGAATCTTTTCGCTGTGCGAAGGATGCGTCTTGCCATTCGACTACGAGCCCATAGCTCTAATTTTTGGAGGAAAAAGGCTTTAAATTTGCTTTTTTTTGCTCTAACAAAATTATTATATTTGAAACGCCCTTTTGTACTTCTGTAGCTTTTATGGAAAAAAAAACTGGTGAAACGAAAAGGGTTCGGGTAGGGAAAGAAGATTCCAAAAAGGACATTTTTGAGGAAGTGGTTTCTTTGGAGGGCGAAAAAAAAGAGCCAAAAAAAGACGAGGGTGGACCACTTGGAGAAACTTCCGGTGATTTTGGGGAGACAAAAGAAGAAAGTGAAAAAGAAGAATTGGACGAATTGAAAGAGGATGAGAGCAAAATTCATGACGAAATTATCGAGGATTTGGAACACGAGTCGGGTGTGAGGGAAGAGGGCGTAAAAGAGTTGGATGATGAAGCCGTGCAATTTCGTGAAGAAATCAGGGACACGATTTTGAGGAAGGCCGAGCTTTTAAGTTCAAAGGATGAGGGTGGAAAAGATTCTTTGCCTCTTTATTTTTTGGAGGACGAGGCAACCAAAAGCGTTTTTATTGGAAGGAAAAAAAGCGTTCAAAAACAGTATGGTTTTGAAGCAGCCATGCTGGTTGGAAGAGTCAATGAGCAAGAGCACAATGGAAAAAACGTTCACTTGGACAGCTTGAACCCGCACGTTGTGTTCGTTTGCGGTGCAAGAGGATCCGGCAAGAGCTATGCGTTGGGCGTGATTGCTGAAGAGCTTGCTCTCAAGAACAAAAACGTTGGAACGATTGTGATTGACCCCATTGGTGTTTTTTGGTCAATGCGTTTTCCAAACAAGGAAGAGCGTGAGTTGCAAAAAATTAGTGAGTGGGGCTTGAGCCCGCTGGGAGTTGAAAACATCAAGGTATTCATTCCGCACGGAATGACTTCAAGCGTGCCAAAATCAACTTTTGACAAGGGGTTTGCCATTCAGCCATCGCTTTTGACTGGTGAGGACTGGTGCCTTACTTTTTCAATTGACCGTTTTAGTGTGACTGGATTGTTGTTGGAGCAGTCAATTAAAAAAACTGAGAAAGGCTATAAGGAAACTGAAAGCGGCAAAAAGATTGATGGTATGGGTAAAAATTATTCCCTTGATGACCTAATTAACTGCCTTCGCACTGATTCAGAAATCAATTCTCGGGAAACCGGTTACAAACAGGATTCTATCAGGGCGCTTTCAAGCAGGTTTCAGGCCGCAAAAAACTGGGGGATTTTCAGCGAAAAAGGAACGCCTCTTGGAGAGCTTTCTTGCGAGGGCCAGCTCACAATTCTTGACACGAGTTTTTTGGATGACCGAGTAACCGCGCTTGTTATTGGCGTGCTGGCAAGAAGAATCCTTGCCGCAAGAAAAATCAACACCAGAAAAGAGGCCGCGCAAAAGTTCAAAACAACTGATGTGGAGGAACTGCTTGAAACAGATATCCCTCCAACCTGGCTTATTGTGGATGAAGCTCACACACTCATTCCCAGTGGGAACGAGAAAACGCCCGCCAGTGCGCCTCTAACAGAGTATGCAAAGCAGGGTCGCCGTCCTGGTTGCAGCCTTGTCTTTGCAACCCAGCAGCCAAGCGCCATTGACACAAAGGTTTTAAGCCAGTTGGACGTGATTTTGACCCACAAGCTTGTTTTTGATGATGATGTAAAAGCAGTTACTAAGAGGACTCCTACAATCATTCCTGGAAAGTACCGCAAAAGCAGTTTCATAAAAACCCTTCCGGTGGGCGTGGCGCTTGTTGGTGATCGGCGAGAGGAAACAAGCAGGGCGTTTGTGATGGAAATTCGGCCGCGCCTCTCCCAGCACGAGGGAAGAGACATTGAGACAGTGCAGACAAAAAAAGATTTCTCTTCAGTGCAGGCAAGGCAGTTGGCTGTTGAACTTATTCAAAAAGAAGTCCTTAAAGAAAAAAAGGTTTCAATTGAGCGGATTGGAGAAATTGTCGAGATACTTAATGCAAAATATGGTGCCGGCATAGAGCTTGGAAATGTTTTAAGGGCTCTTGAAAAAGCGGGCTTGTTTGTTTCCCAAAAAACCGTTTTTGCCGTTGAACCGGCAGATGAAGTCAAAGAAATTGCAGTGGAGAAAAATGAAGAGCCAAATGAAATCAAAGAATCAAAAGAGCCGGAAAAAATTGTTCAAGAAGAAACTTCAAAGACCGTTCTTTTGTCTCTTCCAATTAAAATCGATAAAAAAATCGCGGAACAGCTAATCAATGGCGCAAGAAAGAAAAAACTGTTTGGGTTTTTTGGAAAAGAGGAAAAGGTTGAAAGCCTGTTGTTGAAATATTCAGGGATTTGGAAAGTAAAATATGACGTGATTTCGCGCTCTGGAAAAGAATTTTTGTCCAGAGAATGCTTCATCAATTCTCTTTCAGGAGAATTCATCCACTTTTCGGGTGACACGTTTGTCGAATCTGCCGGGTTGAAAGAATTTTTTGGTTTAAGCGAGGAAGTTCTTGCCGTGCTTTTGAACCTGCAAAAATCCCCTGCGTCTTTGGAAGAGCTTTGCGCAAAAACCGGTTTTGAAGAGGGAAAAGTGCACAGGATTGTTTCAAAGCTACACGAGAAGAATTTAATCGGCGCAATTGTGGACAAGGAGGGGAAAAGAAGCTACTGGCTCAAAGAAAAACTTGACCTGCCGCCAAGCGAGCGCCACGAAATGCTTTCCTCGATCAACAGCCTTCCATTTGTCCGGGCAGAAACCCTAAGTGTTGAACAGGGATTTTTTGCAAAAAAAGACATTCCTGCGGTGCTGCAAAAACTTTGGAAAAACATAGTGGTCAAGGAAATTTCTGAAATTTACCGGCCAATGTGGGTTGCAACCGTTTCAGGCGATAAAATTGAAAGAAAAATAATGGTTGACGCTGTCACGGGAATTCTTATTTCAAAACAGAGTATTATTTGAAAAACTCGTTTGGAAGAATTTTTGAATTGTTTGGCACTATTGCCCCGCAGTTTATTGAGGAATTTACCCCTGTTTTGGTGTTTGAGCCGACAAGTGCTCCAAGCTTTCTTTTGCCAGAGTCAATGATTGCTCCGTTTATTTTCACTTTAACTGTCCCGTTGTCGTGGCGCAGGTTTGCGATTTTTGTTCCGGCGCCAAGGTTCACGTTTTCTCCAAGAATTGAATCCCCAACATAGTTAAAGTGCGGGGCATTAGAGTTGGAAAAAATAATCGAATTTTTCACCTCACTCGTTCCCACGTGGCAGTTGTCCAAAACCACTGCATTTGCGCGAAGATAAGCATTTGGCCCTATTTTGCAGTTTTTCCCTATAAAAGTGTTTTCCTCAATTACTGAACCGCTTTTAATGACCGAGTTTTTTCCAAGAACAATTTTTCCTTCAATTAAAACATTTTTTTCAACACTTCCATCGATTTTTTCCCCGAGTTTTTCAACCAGTCTGTCTTTTTTTTCAAGAAATTCCCAGTACTCTATCCCATACCCTGCGTCAATTTTTTTTTTTAGTTTTTCAA
>JACPKT010000123.1 GCA_016186855.1 Candidatus Iainarchaeum sp.
CAGACATAACAGAAATAAGAATTGAAAAAGTATTTGAAGCGCCACGCGCGAAAGTATGGGAGGCATGGACCAATCCGGAACTTATCAAAAAGTGGTGGGGGCCGGAAGGGTTCAGTGCACCTGTAATAAAAATGGATTTTCGGGTCGGCGGAAAATACCTTTACTGCATGCGTGGCCCCATGCCTGACGGAAAAGAAATGGACATTTATAGCACGGGAACATACAAGGAAATAATTCCCTTGAAAAAAATCGTTGCAACCGATTCGTTTGCGGACGAGAAAGGAAACGTTGTGTTGTCAGACCATTATGGCATGCCCGGAATGCCAAAAGAAATGCAAGTTATAGTCACCTTTGAGGACTTGGGCAAAAAAACAAAAATGACCCTAAGGCACATTGGAATGCCGGACTTTATGAGCAAGGATGCAAATGCCGGCTGGAGCACTTCGTTTGACAAGCTTGAAAGAGCCCTTTCAGAGGAACAATAACTGAAAAATGGAAAGGCTGTTCAAAAAAACAGCAGCCTTACCTGACGGGCTTTTAAGGAAAATGTCTAAATATTGGGTGTTCGATATGGAAGGACAGGACCTTACAAAAGGAAACATCAGAAAACAGTTGTGGTCGCTTGCGTGGCCTTTGATGCTTTCGGTGTTTTTTTACACACTCTATAACATTGTTGATGCTTTTTGGGTAAGCAAACTTTCCCCTGAAGCGATTGCTGCTGTCAGCATCGCGCAAATCGCGCTTTTCATAATGATTTCACTGAGTTTTGGCCTTGCCGTTGGCTCGGGCGTCATCATGGCAATGCACATTGGGGCAAAAAACACGCATGAAGCAGAGCGCGTGCTGGGGCAGTCTTTTGTGCTTGCAGCAATTGTAGGGGTCATTTTTACGGCCATTGCACTTTTATTCAGAACAGAACTGCTGACATTGTCGGGTGCAACGGGCGCGATTTTTGCGCCGGCAATGGAATATTTCATTGTCACGGCAGGCGGTTCTATCCTGTTTTTCATCCTGATTGCAATAATGTTTGCATTCAATTCCGAAGGCGACACGTTTACGCTCACAAAGCTTTTTGCGGTTTCCACTTTTGTTAACGTTGTCCTTGACCCAGTGTTTATTTTTGGCGGGTTTGGGGTTCCAGCAATGGGAATTTCAGGTGCAGCAATCGCAACCCTTATTTCGCAGGCAGTTTTTATTGTTCTTGCAATGCGCAAACTCTCAAGCAAGCACCGCAAAATAAGGTTTCATTTTCACAACCTTTCATTTAACTTGGAATCAGTTAAAAAAATTCTTGGGATCGGAATCCCTGCCTCACTGACACAGGTAATTAACCCAATAGGCATGGCGGGCTTGATGTTCATTACTTCGCTTGCCTTTCTGGAACTTGGAGTAATCGCGTTTTCCATTGGCTTTCGCATAGACTTTTTTGCATTCCTTCCCGCGGTCGGCTTTGGCTTTGGAGCGCTTGCAATGATCGGGCAAAACCTTGGCGCGGGAAACATTGGACGCGCAAAAGAATCGTTTAAAAAGGCGTTAAAGTACAGTTTTGTGGGAGCAACTGCCATCGGCGTGCTTGCACTGGCTTTTGGGCATGTAATTGTGGGAATTTTCACTACTGACGCACTTGTAACAGAGCACGCCATTTCATACATCATGACAATTTCACTAAGCTATGGTTTTCTTGCAATTGCAATGGTGCAGGCAAGCGCTTTTCAGGCAATCGGAAAGTCATGGCCTGGTTTCTGGATTTTTTTCCTCAAATTCATTGTCATTTCAATTCCGCTTGCGTATTTTATGACACAGGTACTTGATTTTTCAATTGTTGGAATCTGGATTGCAATCATTGCAGGAAACATTGCCGCGGCAGCAGTCGGGTATTTCTGGATAACAAGCGCCATGAACAAAATCTCGCCGGAAAACATTCCGGTTCATCACATGGAAGCAATTGTGGAAAACAAGGCAAAAGAAGAGGAAATGGCAGTTTGAAAAACCATGAAATAAAAATCATTCAAAAAAAGTTTTTTGGGAGAGGCTTTTAACACGTTTTGTTATTAAATAAATAATTATTTAAAAAAGAAAAAAAACTTTCTAGAACGGAGGGAATGAATATGAAAAAGTATTTTGGAATTTACCACGCGTCTGAGTCGGCAACAAAGCAAAAACAAAACACGAGCCCTAAAGATGCAAAAGAGGAAATGGAGCCTTGGATGAATTGGGCTAAAGATTGTGGAACTGGTTTAGTTGACATGGGTGCACCATTAGGTGGCGGGCAAAAAATTAGCAAAACAGGAAGCACGCCAAGCAAAAGAAATGTTATTGGTTATTCGATCCTTCAAGCAGAAAACATGCAAAAAGCAATGGCAATGCTCAAAAAACACCCTCATTTAAATTGGGATGCAAGCTGTGAAATAGAAGTACACGAAGTCATGCCATTACCTGGAGAAAAAGCCAAGTGAAAGGAAAAGAAAATTTCATGAAAATCGACAAAAGTGTGGCAGGCAACAATGGCAATGTTTGACGACACGTGTGGAAATATGATACGGCTTTATCAGGTATGAATGTTCCAAAATAAAATTAAAATGAATACTGCTTAAAACAATGGACTTGAAATAAAAGTAAAAGCGCCCGAGGGTAAATACAATACAAGCAAGCCAAATACCAAAATGCGTAACCTGCCAGAATGGTGCTGGAATGTTTTTTTAATTATTGCTCCGCAAAATGCCATCGTTCCAGTTGATTAACGGAAATTTATCAGATTATCTGGCCCCCTGATAGCTTTATATTTTTTTATCAGTTAAATTATATGAAAGGTATGAAAGCTGTTCAGATTAACGGGTATGGCGGCAGTGAAGTTGTTGAAATAAACCAAAACGCTCCAAAGCCAGTTTTATCAAGCGGCAAGGTTTTGGTAGAGGTCAAAGCAGCTGGGATTAACCCTGCTGACTGGAAAATCCGCGAAGGATACTTTCAGAAAATGGTTCCGCTTAAATTTCCTGCAACTTTGGGCGGAGATTTTTCCGGCGTAGTTGCTGATGTTGCAGATGGTGTTTTGGGTTTTAAAAAAGGAGATGAGGTTTTTGGCCAAGCAAGCCTTTTAAGCGGCGGCAGGAGAAGAGGTTTTTGGCCAAGCAAGCCTTTTAAGCGGCGGCTCAGGCTCGTTTGCAGAGTTTGCATTGGCAAGTATAAAATCAATTTCTAAAAAGCCAAAAAAAGCAAATTTTGTTGAAGCTGCTTCCATGCCACTTGCAGGAATCAGCGCGTGGCAGGCACTATCCGAGCACATGAATCTTTCAGCCGGCCAAAAAATTCTTGTCCACGGTGGCGCAGGCGGAATCGGGTCCAATGCAATCCAGATAGCAAAGCACCTTGGGGCATTCGTTGCTGCGACAGTTAGCCCGGAAGACAAACAGTTTGTAAAAAAACTTGGCGCAGACCAAGTCATTGATTATAAAAGTGAGCCTTTTGAAAGGCTTGTGAATAACTTTGACGCGGTCTTTGACACTGTTGGCGGTGATACTTACAAAAAATCTTTTCAGGTGCTGAAAAAGGACGGAATAATTGTTTCAATGCTTGAACAGCCCGACAACGAGCTGGTGAAAAAATTTGGCGTGCGAGTTATATCACAGTTCACGCAGGTATCCTCAGAGAAATTGTCAAAACTGGGGGAACTTGTGGACCGTGGCAAAATTAAAGTGTTCGTTGACAAAACTTTTCCTTTAATAAAAGCCGCAGAGGCACTTGACTACCTTCAAAAAGGCCATCACAGGGGAAAAGTGCTGCTGAAAATAAAGTAAAAAAGCCCAGTTATGCTTTCTGGTATCTTGTTTTCAGTTTTTTATTGTATTCAAAAGTATATGCATATTATCGCCCCATCGTTAGATGGGGCATGTACAGATTGTAAACGAATCTTTTCGTTTTTTTAGTCAAGCGAGTCCAAGTGCTTCTTTTAGGGCTGGCTTGTTGAATCCAATGATTATTTTTCCGTTTACGTCTATTACTGGCACGCCTTGCTGGCCTGACTTTTTAACCATTTCCCTTGCTTTTTCCGGGTTTTTTTCAAGGTTTATGTCCTCGAATTGAATCTTGTGTTGGCTTAAAAATTCTTTGGCCATTTTGCAGTACGGGCACCAGGTAGTTGAATACACGGTTATACTCATTTTTTCCCTCCTTTGGATTGGTTTTTATGCCATGCAGCAGTTCTTGGCTTTCATGCCAGAACCGCATGCGCAAGGCATTTCTTCTTTGTGATTGTGTTCTTTTTTTGGTTTCATTTCTTCACCTGAAAATAACTTTCTTTTTTTGGTTAAAAACCCTTTACACGAGGGATTCAGAAAAATTCGAACACCAAAAATGAGTATTTTAAAACAGCTTTAGGCAATATTATTTAGAAGAATAAAGCGGTTTTTTGGTAAAGGAGGCCATAAAATGAAGCATGTGGTTATTGCGCCTTTTGAGGACAATGCAAGAACGGTTTTAAGCGGGATTAAGGAGTTTCCAACCGAAAAAGTGGTTTTGCTTGTGCCTTCTCACAGCATGGCCAAAGCAAGGGAAGCCCTAAAAGAGTTTGAACTCGTTAAAGTCCCGGTGGAACTTGTTGAGCTTGACAGCGAAACTGATTTTGAGGAAGTGTTTGGCAAAATAGCGCACATTAAGGCAAAGGAAAAAGAAAAGGATTTGCTTTTGAACCTGAATTCAACACATGGTTTGCTGTCCTGCATTTTGCTTTCAGCGGCATTTGTAAACGGCATCAAAGCATTTGAAATAATGAACGAAAAACTCATGGTGTTCCCGGTGCTCAAGTTTTCTTATTATGACATTTTGTCGGACAAAAAACTGCTGATTCTAAAGTCTCTTGGAGAACATGATTGCTGTGATTCTCTTGAGGACATCAGCCGCAGGCTAAAGCTTGGCCCGTCAGTTGTAAACTATCATGTTTATGGCAACGACAAAAATCCTGGCCTCAAAGAGCTTGGAATTGTTGAAATTGAGCGCCAAAAAGGGAAAGTAATACTCAAGGTCACGACGCTTGGAAAACTATTGCTAAAAGACAAGCTATTCCAAAACCGGCTTGGCGAAACCGCGGAGAAAAAAAGATGAACAAACTTTTTATTGCAGGAATAGCAATAGTGGTGTTAATTTTTATTGCATTGTTTTTTTTGATTGCAAATGGAATTAATGCAGAACCACTTGGTTCTTCCAATCCAAATTTAACAGGGCAAGACAAAATTCCTTTTGAACAGAAGTTTTTGCTCAAAGGCCTTTTGACCAATACTGCGCTGCGCTCAATAGAGCTTTCAAAAGTATTGAGCGGCGGGCCGGGAAGAGACGGCATTCCGGCAATTAACAGGCCGGTTTTTGTGCCGGTTAATGAAAAGCCTGCAAGCGTTTCTTTTGACACTCAAGGAATTGTTTTGGGAAAACAAGAACCCAAATTTTACCCTTACAATATCATGATTTGGCACGAAATAGTCAATGATACTGTGGATGGTGTTCCTGTTGCAGTGACTTTTTGCCCTTTGTGCGGTTCAGCAGTTGTTTTTGACCGCCGTGTAGGAAACGAAACACTTTCGTTTGGAGTAAGCGGGTTATTGTATGAGTCCAATCTCCTTATGTATGATTCAAAAACAGACTCTTTGTGGTCGCAGGTGCTCGGCAAAGCGGTAATTGGGGATTATTTGGGAACAGAATTAAAGCTGTTGCCAAGCAATGTTTTGCCCTTGGGCGATTTTGCAAGACTCTATCCCTATGGGCTGGTTTTGTCGGACAAAACGGGCTTTTTGCGGGATTACTCGTTTAACCCATACGCAAACTACGACCAAAACCCGGAACTGTTTTTTCCGGTTGGCGATTTCGACAACAGGCTGCCGCCAAAAGAGCTTGTTTTTGTGGTTCCGCTTGAAAACCAGACAGTGGCCTTCGTATTAAGCAAGCTTAATGAAAAAAAGTCGGCAACAGTCAGTGTGAACGGACAGGAACTGCGCGTTGTAGTCGGTGATGCGCCTTATTCTGCCACCTTTGACGGGAAAGAAAAACCGGGCTTTGTTGCAATGTATTTTTCTGTTGGCGTGCATAACCCAGACATGGTTATTTGGAATGGAGATTGAAACTGTTCGGATTTTTTTGAACTTTGTGAATGAAATTTTATTAAAACCCAAAACCATTGTTTTGCAGGTGATTTTGTTATGCATGAAAAAAACTGTGAATGTATGATGTGCGGCATGGGGAGAGCTGTTGGTATGAAGGAAAAGCTCTGCAAAAACTGCCACAATGTCGTTTCAGAATGCAATTATAAGTAAAAAAATCTTGCAAAAATAAAAAGGAGGTTAAAAAAATGAACAAACAAATGATGATGGCAATGATGGGGGCCATAATGCTTGTTTCCATTTACTTTGTGTTTTCTGGTGTTGGAATGCACGTACAAGTAAATGCAAAAGAAGCGCGGTTTCACCAGCTGCAGTCAGAGTACTTTAATGTTTCCAAGGCAGAAAGGGATGCTGCTCCAACTGGCTCTGAATTAAACCAAAGCCTTGTTGCAATCCAGAACTTTCCTTCAGAGCTTTTAAGGCTAAAACTTGTTGGAATAGGGAATATTCTGACGGGAATTTATGCTTTGCTGTTTGGAATTCTTGTGGCACTCATAATGATGCCAAAAAGATTCGCAATGGTGTTAGCAGAAAAAGGAAAAATGTGAAACAAAATGATGGCAAAAACAGCGATAATTTTTTTGCTGGCTGGAGTGCTGCTGGTTGCTGGGTGCACCAGCGGCTATAATAACAATCAAAGCAATGCAGGGGTTTCAAACAATTCAGGGGGCTCTGCTGGCAGCAATTTGTCCAAGTTAACTTACGAGCCGTTTACAAAAGAAAAATACGATGCTGCAAAAGATTCAGGCAAAATAATTTTTCTTGAATTCTATGCCAACTGGTGTCCCACCTGTTCTGTCCAAAAACCGTTGATTGAACAGGCCTTTAGGGAAATCAATAACCCAAGCATTGCTGGCTTTCAGGTTAATTTCAATGATTCTGACACAGATGCTGATGAAATTGCTTTGGCCAAAAAATTTGGAGTAATTTATCAGCATACGCACGTGATTGTTGATTCAAAAGAAAACATTTTGCTAAAATCTTTGGAATCGTGGTCAAAGGACACAGTGATTCAAAAACTGAATTCAGTGGGTTTTAATTAAGCTTTTGGAGTAATATTGGCATGGGCCATGGAAAAAAATTTCTTGAATTCAACAAAATAACGCGCTACATTTATTTGGGAAACAATTATTGTTGCATGGTGCACTTTGACAAAAACCTGCTGAAAAAGCATAAAATAGAGGCGGATTTGTCGCTTGAAGAAAACCGCATTGATTACCCGAAAGGAGTGAAATATTTCTTGTGGCTTCCGCTCAAAGATAATTCAGAGCCGTCACAGGAACTGCTGGCAACTGGGGCAAATTTTCTTTCACAAATGGAAAAATTCAAGATCAAGACTTACGTTCACTGCCAGAACGGGCACAAAAGAAGCCCGACACTCGTTGCAGCATTCCTTGTCAGCAAAGGAATGGGCATTGGCAAATCACTTTCCTTCGTAAAAAAGAAAAGGCCAAGCATTCATGTGAGCGGACAATACTTGAAGGCGCTCAAAAAATTCGAAAAACACATAGAAAAATACGAGTAATGATTAGAAAATTGTAAAGTGATTAAAGATGACGCAAGAATACGATTTAATTATTATTGGCGGAGGGGCCAGCGCTTTTGCGGCTGCAAACACGGCAAATAAACTTAAAAAGAAAACTCTTCTTGTAAACCATGAAAAAATTCTTCCGTTGGGTGGAACTTGTGTAAATGTTGGCTGTGTGCCATCAAAAATGATGCTTTACCAGGGGGAAGAATATTATTACGCGGTAAGATCCAAGTTTAGGGCAATTAAATTGCAGGGCAAAGCCGACTTTGTTGAAGCATTGAAAGAAACACATGAAGCGGTAAAAAAATTTAGAAGTAAAAATTACGAAAAAGTCATTGAAAAACAGGAATATGTTGATTTCAGAGAAGGGCTGGCTTCTTTTATAGATTCACACAAAGTACAAGTTGGAAATGAAGCATTCAAGGCAAAACATTTTCTTATAGCAACAGGGGCGTCTACTTTTGTCCCGCAAATTAAGGGAATTGATAAAATTGACTTTATCACTAACGTCAATATCTTCAACCTAAAGAAAAAGCCAAAATCTGTAATCATTATTGGCGGTGGCCCGCTTGGAATGGAGTTTTCTCAAATCTTCCATCACTTCGGGGTTAGAGTCACTGTCCTGCAAAGGTCAGAGAGAATTATACCAAAATTTGATTCAATGCTTGGG
>JACPKT010000119.1 GCA_016186855.1 Candidatus Iainarchaeum sp.
CAGTGAAAAGGCTTGATGCAGTAAAGGCTGCTCGCGAGCCCGTTTTGAGGTGGAAACCTTGAATGCAAATTCCGTGTACAAAATTCCAGATGGGAAACTTGTTAAAATTTCAATGAACTTTAGCGGTGAAAAAATTGAAAAAATACGGGTTTTTGGGGATTTTTTTTTGTACCCTGAAAACGGAATAGAAAAAATAGAAAAAAACCTTGTTGGAAAAAAAATTGATGAAAAAACATTGACGCAGGAAATTGACAGGCCAGTGAAGGAAAACCAGTTGGAACTGTTCGGGCCCACAAGTGATGGCCTTTCAAAAGCAATCCTTCTTGCAAAGGAGAGTGCACAAAATGCAGGAGTTTAGGCTTATAGTTGAAACAGATTTTAATCCAGCTGCAAAAAACATGGCAATAGACGAAGCCATAATGCTCTCTGCAAAAAAAACAGGAAAGCCAACCGTCAGATTTTACGGCTGGGCTCCTCCTGCAATCTCCATTGGTTATTTTCAGGGCATAGAGCAAGAAGTTGACCTGCAAAAATGCAAAGAGTTCGGTGTGGATTTTGTCAGAAGAATTACAGGCGGAGGAGCAGTTTTTCACGACAAAGAGCTTACTTACAGCTTTTCCTGCAGTGAGCAAAGCGCAATTGTTTCAAAAAAAATAATTGACTCATACAAAAAAATCTGCAATCCAACAATTCTTGGATTAAAACACCTTGGATTAGAAGCTAATTTTGCACCCCTCAATGACATTATTGTGAATGGAAAAAAAATAAGCGGCAACGCACAGACACGCAGGGATGGCGCAATACTACAGCACGGTACAATCCTGATGGAAGTGGATGTTGAAAAAATGTTTTCACTGCTCAAGGTTTCAAACGAAAAACTCAAAGGAAAACTCATTGAAGACGTGAAACAGCGCGTCACTTCAGTTGAACAACAGCTTGGAAAAAAAGTTTCCTTTCAAAAACTTGCAGGCGCGCTAAAAAAAGGATTTGAACAAGAATTCAGCGCAACACTTTCAAAAGAAAAGCTTTCAAAAGAAGAAACAGGGCTTGCAGAAAAAATAATGCAAGAAAAATTTTTGACAAAAGAATGGAACTTCAAAAGGTGATTGCAAATGGGTCTTTTTAAACGAAGAGCCACGATCAAGTTTTCTCAAAGCAGGTCTTTTGAGCACAAAAATTTTTCTTGCGCACTTTAAAAAAAATATTTTAAACGGTTTTTAAAAATCCATGCAAAATAAAATACTAACCAATCACTAAATAATAAATGGTTTCTAACCTAAAAAAATCTCTTTATTCTGGCCTTCACGGGGATTTAAAGGATTTAAGGCTCCCAAAACTCGAAGCGGTTGAAAACATTTTCCACGGCAAAGGATATAGCGTGACTTACTCTTATGATGAATTCACAAGCATTTGCCCAAAAACCGGATTACCTGATTTTGGAGAGCTAAAAATCGAGTACGCGCCAGACAAATACGTTGTTGAAGAAAAATCCCTGAAACTCTATCTTGTTGGCTACAGGAATGTCGGTATATTCAAAGAGTTTGCGTCAATTAAAATTCTGGACGATTTCTGCAAAGCCGTAAAGCCAAAGTGGGCAAAAATTCACGCAGTTTTCAAGCCGCGCGGAGGCATTCCAAGCATTGTTGACGCGCAATATAAAAATGGAAAAATTTTTGAAACAAAAAATTAATGCAACACTATTTTTCAAACATTATCCAGCGGTTCAAATACATGAACGGAATGTTTGAAACAGCGACAAGCCACTTTAAAACTGTTTGCCCGATTATGAGCGGAATTACCGGCTGCAGCCCAAAAAAAGCGATTGACACAAACAGTGCCGAGTCAACAAGCATTGCTGGAATAGAGCTAAAGGCATTCCTGACCCACAAGTGCCTTGAATTTGTTTTTCTTTTCAGCCATTCAAAAACATAAGCATCAAGGTTTTCGCTGACAAGAAAAGCAATCCACGAGGCAAAAATTATTCGCGGAACCAACCCAAAAACGCTTTCAAGAGCTTTTTGCCCTTCAACCCAAAAAGGCGCCGGCTGCAAAGACAAAACCAGAAAGGAAAAAACAGTAACCGCTATCTGTGAAATGAATGCAATTAAAATCATTTTTTGGGCTTCTTTCCTGCCAAATTTTTCGTTCACAATGTCGGTTAAAAGAAACGTGACGGAAAAAACCACTACAACTGCCGGCGCAAAAAATTGCGCAAACCCAAAATCAAAAACCGCAATCTTTACCGCAGCAATGTTGCTAAACAATACAAATGCAACATAAAGCCCTACCAGCGCGTCCGCACGGCCAAACCTTTTCGCATACAAGGCACCAAAAACAGTGAAAAAAGAAACCAAAAAAACCCACAAAAAAAAACCAATCATCCCCAAACCGCCAAAAACGAGCAAAAAAATTGCTTTTTAATAAAATATAACCACTTGTGCAATAATAGTTTTAAATGAATTTCTAATTTAAGACCTGAGAACAAGAATTTTTACCTTGACTTTTTGGCCGAGAATAATTCGCGGGAAACGAACTGGAAGGCAAAACCAGGCAAAACAACATTCTTTTTGTAAAACCAATTGAGGCAGGTCTCGCAGCATTTTTTATGACTTTTCTCACTCGCTCTTGCTTTGGTGCCCCTTCAATTTGGGCGGTTTTATTCTGCCTGTTGCCATGTCGCTTTCCAAAAGATCATTGATTCTCCTCTCAAGGGCAGAGTATTTTTTTTCTTTTAACAGGCCCAGCATTTCAATCAGCCTTGTGTGCCAAAAGTTTGGCGGCCTAACGTCGTTTATTTCATCCAATAGTTCAGATAGCTTTCTTTTAACCACAAAAATCATCCCCCCAAAAAAATAATTTTGGCAAAAAATATACGAAACTGCAATAATATCAATCAAGCCAGTATTTTATCTTATTCGTGCAGCTGCCACCCAAAATAATTATCTTTTATGTTTTGAATCTTCAATCATGTTTACGCGTGCCGACAAATCCAAAAACTGCTGCTCAATTAACCTAATGCGTTTAGTGTGTAAATCGAATTCCTCCAAAAGTGCCCGCAAAGCCTTTGTTGGAGTCAAATTAGTTTGAATTATGTTGTTTTTCATAAAATATAGGTGCCCAAAACATGTTATATAATGATGTTTTCCTGCACATGAAGATAATTAAACTCAAAGCTAAAGAAAAGAAAACCAGTTCAAATCTTTAACAGAATATGTTTCAAATATAGCAAACTGAATAAATATTTGAACATTATTGCAGTTTGCAGGGTATGCAAATGGCCATAATTTGTTCAATTACTTTTTCCATTTGCTATAACCATTATTCTTTGTTCACAGCAAACCGACAAATATTTTAATAACTGCAAGGAATATTTTTCTGGATGACAGAAAAAAAGACAAAGCAGGTTCAAAACGGCACCATCAGAATCCGGGCAAAAGGACTTGGGGTTTTTACCCGAAAAAACGATTCTTGGAAAAAAAGTGGCCAAAAGCTTTCGGACGCAATGCATGCAATAACGCTTTTTTCCGCGCACAAAAATTTTAATGCACTTGTAGACGCCAAAAACCCGGAATTCCTCAAAGGCCAATTGTCAGCGGGTGGAAAAACTCTTGGCGCAAGGATAAACGTTTTGCCAGACGGGCGCAAACTGCACGGCGCTTTCTCTCTTTTTGCAAAAAACCTGTCAATCCATGATGAGGCCTCGAACGAGCACTGGGACGTTTTATACGAGAACCCCGGTGGAACTTTTTCATACCTATACACGGCTGAAAAAATAGGCAAGGCAGTAAAGCACAAATACCGAAAAGTAGAGCAATTTGGAAAAAATTTCCAAAAAATTAAAAAAAAAGTTCTTGCAGCACTGCACGACAAAAATGACTGGCTTGCAGTGCCCGTGTACACTCTGCTTAAAACCTACATGAGAGTCGGGAATGAAATTTACTACAAGGCAAGAAAACACAAGGGCCTCACAACGCTAAAGAAAAAAGACATTTCAATTGACTCAGATAGCGTGACCTTCAATTACATTTCAAAGGGCGGCGTGCCGGTAAAAATCACGGAAAAATTTCCAGCAACATACATTTCAAGACTAAAGAACCAGCTTGAACTCCTTGAACCACATTCTTTTGTTTTCACTGACAAAAGCAATGGGCACCCCCTCAAAGACTCGCAGTTCAAGGAAGCCTTCAAAAAGTACTGCGGGAAGGAATTCTACCCACACATTGTCAGGTCGTTTTATGCAACCAAAAAAGCAGAAGAGTTCCTGAAAAAACACAGGTCAGCGACAAAAGACCAGGTAAAAGAATTATACTTATCCATTGCGGAAAAACTCGGGCACAAAAAGTTCGTGAAAAAAAAGCACGAATGGGAAAACAGCTACAGCGTCACAGTCAGCCACTACATACAGCCCGAGCTCGTGGAACGGATAAAAAACTGCTGCAACTAATAATGGAAGCATCCCTTTTGTGCATTTTGAAAATGCAAAAATTATTTCGATCAAAGAAAAATAACTTTTATCACTACAAGTTTAAAGTCAATGTAGTGACAAATCTGCAAAACCATAAAATGTTATTGGCACGCGGGGGATGTTCAAGCAATTGCTGTGCTGCAAGCGCATCCCTAAAAGCGCTTAAAAACAGGAATAAAAATCGCGTTTCTGCGCATAACGCGTCCCACAAGTAGTAAAACGTGCCTAACATTTTCAGGAACAACTCGTCCACATGCAGTCGAGAAGTATATTTTTGAACCCGCTTGCACAAATAGTTAAACAATAAAGCCATGTACTCGTATAACCAACGTAACACAGTTTTTTGCGTAATACAGTGTTCGTCTGCCAGTTCCCTGCTTGTCAGGCCTTTTAACCACTGGGACAAAACAGACAAAATGGTTTCTTTTGGCTTGTGCTTATGCCAAAAACCATCATTTGCACACCATGTACGGACACAAACAGTGCACTTAAAACGCTGGATTTTTCCGCGGCACTTGGTTTGCCTACAACCATAAAGAATAATATTTGATTGGATACAACAAGGATTGGGAGATTTCATTACAGGTCACCAAAACCGTAATGACTCCCTAATTTAAAAACCAACCGTAATTTACATCAGAGCCCATAAGTAAATATAGTTATAGCTTAAGAAATAATTACTTAGGCAGGTTCCACCTTCTCAATTACCAATTCTTCTGCCTCGCTTTCTCGTATCTCTTGTAACCCTTGTAACTCTTGTAACTTTTGTTGTTTTGGCGGGTTACGTTGGTTTCGTTGGTTACATTGGTTACATGACTCGGTAGCGTGTTTTGGAATATATTTTCTGAACAGTTTTTGGAAGAGTTTTTCTTTCCACTCGACCACGCGCTTGGTCTGGCCCTCAATCTTTTTGGAAGCTGTTTTGATTCCAAGGGCGGACAGGTGCCGACCGATTTGGCGGGAAATTTTTGCGGCCTCTTTTTCTTTGTCTTCGCCTTCGCATAATTCAAGGCCAATGTCCTTGGAAGTAATTATTTCCCGCTCGCTTAGGTCGTGGATGGCTTGAAGGATTTTTCCCTCAAAACTATTAGCCCGCTCTTCAATGAGCTCCTCTTGGTAGCGGAAAACAAACTGCTTGAAACGCTCCAATAAGGCCGGCTTGCTTGCAAACAAGACTGCAAAACCGGACAATGCCTGTTTTAGCCTTAACTCAAGCTCGCCCAAATCAATTTTCTGGATATTATCAGAATTAATGCTGTTACGCTCTTTCAATCGAAACATTAAAAGTTTCTGGCGCAAATTCTCCTGCTCCGAAAAAAAAGCTTGTGGCAGGTTGGTTGGAATGTCTTCTCTGTCGGTTTCAACCATGTGCTCCGTCAGGCACCGCGATTCAAGCGCTTGGTCGTAAAAGCGAAACCTTGTGGCAATCACTTTTGGGCCAAAAGAGTCATGTGCTTCAATATCGTTTGGGTCATCCATATTGGAACGCAGAACTGGCTTTCCGCGCTCAAAACCACAATTAAGGATTTTGATTATTTCATCAGATTCGTCAGACTTTTTGCGATCACCTTCATCAATCAGCAAAGTACCTTTCCAGAAACTCTGCAGTCGGTAAATCGGGGAAGCGGTAGCGGTTCCGCTCATAATTATTGGCCTGTAACACAATTTGCCAATAACGTCCAGAACCCTGCTTTTACCAGTTGAAAAGTCACCCAACGCTCGAAGATAAGGCACAGTATTGAGCCTGTCATAAACCCAGCTCAAAAAAATGTAGTAACAGCAAAAAATCGTGAAGTCTTCTGAAACGTCACAATACCTGTGAATAAAGCTTTTCAATTCCTCAAAGAGTTCTTCCTCGCTGCCATAATCTTGGATTCCTTTTGGTAAAATGATTGCTCCTCTTTCCATTGTCTGGTTTTTAACCGGAAAATACTCTGCTCCATTGAATTCAAGTTTTTCTGAAAGCATGGGCACTCCGCCTTCTAACGAAATGAAAAAACTGTCTGTGCCGTCAAAAACAATTTCATACAAGGTGCCTTCTTTTTCAAGGCCCGGAACAAACAACTTCTGCTTTTTCTCATCTTCATCCGAGGATCCATTTTTTTGTTTTTCAAGAATTTCTTCCACAATGTCAATTACTTTTATTCTTGAATCGTGCAATTCTATGCCAAGTTTTTTTAGTGATTCGTGGCGCTCCATGTTTGGCATTTCTTCAAAATCATAGAGGCTCAGCCAGTCCTCAAACCGGTTATTTATTTTGACTTCTATCCATCCTGCTTTTTCCCTAACGTTTACTCCCATTTTGTTTCACCTCAAACACTACTTCCTGAATTTCCTCCAAATGCAGGGGCGCACCAGCGCCCATCTTTCTATTTTTTTAAAAGCCTCCGGGAAAATTCTTCAAAAGAAACTTCTTCTTCCATGCAAACTTTTTTCACAAACTCCAAAAGCAAATTCATCCTCAAACCACCTCAAAAAAATTTGAAACGATACGTCTTGTACTCCTATTTAAAGGCAGATGGTCACGGTTTGACAGGGGAAATAATCCCTATATAAGCAGAGTTCTTAAATCAGCCAACTTGCTTATATATAAGCATTGTTTATAAACAGTTAGAGTTACTTATATATGGGTGTTTTTTGGTGCCAAGAACAAAACTAAAGAGAATTCTGACCTTGCTGTTGGACCACGAGCTTGAAATCAAGAGTAAATATGAGCTTGCAAAACTGGCTGGCTGCACCCCTTCTTGGGCAATTATGGTCTGCAAAAAGCTTGAAAAACAGGGCTTAATGAAGGGCCTGAAAGTCGTAAATGCAAAAAAGTTGTTTGAATTGTTTCACGCCATCAAGCCAAAAAAGCGCGGATTTAAGGCCTACTCTGTTCACGGCAATGGCCTTGAGAAAATAATTGAATCGTTTAAAGGCCTTGGCAAGGAATTTGCTTTTACCACTTATTTTGCCGAAAATTTTGTCCAGAAGTATTTGTTTATGCACAGAACAGACATTTATGTTAAAAATGAAGACGAGGGCAAATGGCATGAAGAGCTGACAAAAACAGGCACTTATGGAGGTGGAAACATCAGAATCATTGTTTCAACCCATGATGAATTGTTCAACAAAAAACAAATCAAATTCCAGGGAAAGGATTTTTGGATTGTGAGTTTACCGCAGCTAATTTCAGACCTTTACACTGAAGGCGGGCCTGCAGGCGAAGCAGCAGACATGCTATTGGAAAAACTTGTTAAAGCAGTTGAGGCGAAAAAATAAATGTACCCACAGCAGGAAACAGAGCGCTCTTTTGATTACCTGAAAAAAGTCGTTTCAGTCCTTGAAGAGCCAATTTGTTTGATTGGTGGCTGGGCAATATTTTTCACAGTAAACAACGAATTCAAGGCAGCCACCGAAAATGATTATCTTGGTTCAAGAGACATTGACCTTGGCTTTCACGTTGACGAAAAACAGGTTTTTGAACAATCTTCTTTTGCAAAGGCAATGAAAAAACTTGAAGAAGAAGGATTCAAAGAAGTAGGAGGCAGAATGGTAAAAGAACTTGACTATGACACGGGAAAAGAAATCTCACAAGAACAGGCAAAAGCAAAACCGATTTTTGAAGTCCACAAAATGTACGTTGACCTAATGGTTGACCAAATCCCAAAAAAGTTTTCTTCTGAAAAAATCAGGTTCATGTTTGACGAAGTACTGTTAAAGCACGTTTTTGAAAAAAATGAAAACAGGGAAGAAATGCACGAATTCAGCAAAAAACTCTGGCTTCCTGCGCCATGGGTGCTTTTGGCAATGAAAACAAAGTCAGCCCCAAACAGGCAAAAAGGCGACAAACGAAAAAAAGATTTGGCCGACATGGCAGCATTACTGTTATTCAAAAAACAACAGGATTATGCACTAAAACTTTTGGAAGTATTGCGAAAAGACAAAATACTTTTATGCCTCAAAAAAATAACGCAGCAGGAAATCAGGGAAACAGAACAACTTTTGGCAATTCAGCCAAATTCTTTCAACGCCGCATTGCTGGAGCTCACAAGGCAAATTGACAATACTTACAAAGGAAAAGTCAGAAAAATAATGGCAAACGGAAAACGCGTGCAAATAGCAAGAAGCCACTCAATAGCAGAAATAGACAACCAAATACCCGGCCTGAAAATCGGCGACACAGTCCTTTGCACTGACATTGAAACAATCAAAAAAATAGCTCAATGAAAAAAAAACCTGTGGCCGGCAGGCTTAAGTATTGGCTGTTTAACGACTACTCAGCTTTCAGTATTTGTCTTGTTTTTATATTATCCGTTTAACAGATAGGATGCGCCAAACAGCGGCCACTGTGCCGGTAATTCAAAAGCTTTAATAGGTTGCCTATATGCCAAAATTTAGAATTTATTGCCAGCCTGCCTCACCATTCTGCGCACCATTGCCCTGAATTCGTCTTGTTGCAAGAGCTTTTCAATGAGGGCCTGGTCAATTTTTTCCTCTGACCAGAACGGCAGCTCTTCGCTAAGAAACGGATTGTTTTCTTTTTTGAGGGTTTCAAAGTAAACTTCTACAAATTGCTGATGAGAAATCCGTGTGTAAGCCGCCTCGTGGTCACGAAACACCCAACCAAACCAAGCATGCTTTAAGGTGTAAGGCCAGTTGAAAAAACGGCTCGAACAAATCGAGCGAAAATAGTGAACACTCTTTCCCTTCTTCCAAGAAAGGCCGGAAATTTGCAGGGCGCGCTTAAAGCTCTTAATCACAGCCGCATAACTGCACGAAGAGCCATTTGCCTGGCAGAAAAAGAAAGCATCCGGGCCCGCGGACTTATTAGGCGAAACCTTTGCCCAGTTTTCAAGAAACTGTTTTGCAAGAAAAGAAATAACCGTGCGCGGCATGGACTTTGACTCAGGAAAAGAAACAACCAGATAATTCCCCTCCTCCCTGATGTGACCGTTTCGGATGCTTAAAGCCTCTCCAATTCTGCAGCCGGTGTCATTAAGCAGTGCAAGAATTGCCTGGTCACGGATTGAATACCTTTTTCCATCCAGAAAAACTGCTTCAATCAATTTTTTTACATCAGCCTGTGATGGCAAAGACTGCTCAAGTTGCGGCCGTGGTTTCTTCGGTAATTGAATCCATTCAAAGCGCTGCGGAGTTTTCTTTAATGGTAAATTTTCAAGGAATTGGTAAAAGCCAACAATGCACTCCGCGTATTTGCGCAATGTTTCGCGGGAAATCAGTTTGTCTTCAAAGCGCTTTAACTGAAAATTCCACCAGCTTTCAACATCTTCTTTGGAAATTTTGCGCGCATCTTTTTCTCCAAGAAACAAGCAATACGCCCAGGACTCGCCAAGGTATTTTTCGATTGAAACAAAACCCAATTATTGGCGTTTGAAACGCGTAATCAGGTGCGCAACGTATTCGAGGAGGTTTTTTTGGTTTTCTTTGCAGAGCACACCGGCTTTTAGAGGGTTTTTATGAAAACGCGCTTCAAATTTGGCGGGCCTGTTTTCCTCAATTGCTTTAATCACGCGCAAGCATTGTTTTGCGCGCTTGTGCGGGTCAAAATCAGTTTTGAAAATTGCCAAGTCCAGTTCGATTAATTTTTGCATACCAACGTTTTCCATAACTTTGTTCGGTTACGTGCAGGTATTTTAATGTTGGTATTTTTACTGGTTGGATAGACGCGGGGGACGCGTGAAAACAAGAAATGCAAAACGCTAACTACTTTTTAAAGATTTACAGAGAAAATTTATTTTAAAATTGCATTTTTTACAAATTTTTTAATTTTCAAGTTTTGGTTTTAAGAAATGCTTAAATTTCTAAACAGTTTTTTTTCCATTTCATTTAACGGTGATTTTTTTCCATGCTTGAGGTCCTTAAATGCGCTCCAAAACCTAAGGGATCGCGGATGCCACCATAACATAAAAACAATAGCCATAGG
>JACPKT010000120.1:0-2457 GCA_016186855.1 Candidatus Iainarchaeum sp.
GTAAAAACAATAATATTATCCCTACCGCAAAAATTAAAATGATTGTTGGAGGGAAGGCAATCACGCTAAACGGTTCAAATAGGCTTAAAAGCCCTAAAAAATCACTTTTAGTGGTGTTTTGTTGTGTTTTTGCATTGTTTTTTTCTGCTTTTAATTGCAATGAAAAAGGAAAGGCCGTGACGGAGTTTTTGGATTCTATTTCAAGGGTGAGTTCATAAATTTTTTCTGGAATGATTTTTGCAGTAACCAAATTCAGATTAAAAGTGGTTGTCTGATGCGGCCCCAAAAAAGGTATTTCATTGGTGCCAAATGAAAATTTGGAATTATCCACTCCACGAACTTTTGCGGACAAGCCAGTTGCAGGAAAACTGTTCGGGTTTTCAATTGTAAAAAAAACTGTTTTTTGTTCTCCTGCGCTTGCAGTTATTTTTTCAGGTGCGCTCAAAATTTTTATGGCATTTAACTGGTCTAAAAGCTCTGGCCCTTCGACAATAAATTTAAGTGGAATTTCTTCCCTGAAATCAAAGTCTTTTGCCTTGATTTTTAACAAAATTTCGCGCTCTCCAAGTTCTGCCCCAAATGACGGACTTACCACTGCCCTTGCTGTTTTTTTCTCCCCCTCTTTTAGGACAAAGTTTTCTTCTGAAAGAACTGCTTTTATGTCATCGAGTTCGTTCAAAAGTGAAATTTGCACTGTTTCTGTTGCATCACCAGTGTTTTCCAATTCTATTTCAAAAACAGCTGTTTTTGTGGCCGAGCAACTCTGGGCTACAAGCGCATCCTGCAGTAGTCGAGCGCGAAGATTGTGTGCTTTTGCAATTCTCACAGTGATTTCTTTTCTTTCTTCTCCTTCTTTGCTCCAGGCAAATACATCCACGAACGCTATGCCTTGCTCATCGTTTTTTCTTGCCTCTATTTCAACAAAGCCACTTTGTGATTCAAGGGGCCCAAAAGTGAAAGCAAACTGGCTTGGGGCAACAGGCAAATCGCTGGTTGCGTTGAAAAAAATTTCCTGCACTTCCAAAAGATTGTTTGAAATCGAAAAATGAATCCTTTTTTTTTCAAATTTTTTTATTGAAATGCTTTCAGATTCAAGTGTTAAATCAAATGACTTTTTCTTGGTGCATTCAATGAGCTCGAAATCAAAATTTGTCGATATTGTTTCACCGCTGTCAGTCTTTGCTGTAACCGGTATCGAGTAATTTTGCGGACTGGAAAACCTGTTGACATTTATTGTGAGGTTTTGGGTTTTCTGCTCGTTTGGCAAAAGAGTAGTTTTGTCAAGGGAAAACTCTGGGAAAAACAAATCTGTTTCTGAAAAAAAAGTTACTGTTTTGGAAGTTGCTGAAAGGTTTTGCACAAAAAACTGCAGCTGTTCCTTATATTCTCCAAGGCAGAATTCTGCGCTGGAGTCTGCCTGCTCGATTTTTAAAACCGCATTGCTTCCGACAGTTACAGTGATTTGCTCGGTTACAGTAGAACCTGTCCCGCCAAAACCTGAGGAAATATTGACAATATACTTTCCTGCAGGCGTTGTTTCGTCTGATTTTATGCTTAAAGAAAAACTCGTCCTCTGGCCATTATTTAAGGCAAATTCTTTTGAAAGAGGCCCCAAAAACAGTTTTTCTGTGTCTTCGCGTGCGAAAACATTCACGGTCACAGTGTTTCCTGAGTTGTTGAAAAATTCGAGCAAAACCGCAGTTTCGCTGCCTTTTTCCATCTCAATGCTTTTTTGCGCCGCCGCAAAACCAAAGCTTTGTGCAAAAACGCTTGCACAAAAAATTAAAACAAATGAAACCAAAAAAATCAGCTTGCTCATCGTTTTCTCCTTTTTTTTAAAACCTGTTTTTTTATTTCCTCAAGACATCATATCCGGCGCAGAAAATTTTTTGACAAGCCTTGAGATAAATGCAATCAAAAGGACCGCTGCAATCGCGGCCAAAATCACATTGATAACAAGGCTGCCTTCGATATTGAATGAAAAAAGGCTAAACACTCCTGTCAAAAAATCCTGCTGCGTTGGTTTAAAAGAAAAATTCAGCTTTTTTGTTTGAACAAATCCGTCACAATTATAGGCCAGCTCTGCAGACCCGTTAAACTCTTCCGCAGGCTCTAAAAAAATTCTGTGAAGCTTTTCCTCAAATGGGCCAATGCTTTTAATGTCTTCAGGGATTATTTGCCAGCTGTTTGGCAGGCCGGAAATCTTTTCAAAAGAAATTTTTGCCTCTTCCTGCTTTTTGTTTTCAAGCCTTGAAACAATCAATAATTTTTCTTTGTTTTCAGTTTCCAAAATTGTGCTTTCCATCCCTATAGGGCAGGAGTTTTGTGGCAAAAAAACTAGTTTAATGTTTTTTTCCGCAGAGTTGACGCCCAAAGAGATTCTTATCATGCCAAAAAACTCGCTTCCAACCAAATCTTTGCGCGGAAAAAGTTTTATCACTACTTTTTGCGTGGAAT
>JACPKT010000120.1:2475-4918 GCA_016186855.1 Candidatus Iainarchaeum sp.
GAATTTGCCCCTACAATGCCGGGCTTTTGCGCAAACTGGTGCTCAACCGGAAAAAAAACCCCAACTTTGAGTTCCCGTGCAACATTTTCGCTGTTTGTGACACTGAAGGAAAGTTCTTTTGGCACTTCGCGAAATTGAATCAATGCAGGAATTTCGCCCAAAAATGCATTTGCATTAATGGAAAAAATAATGAAAGCAACTGCAACCAGTACACTGACGAAAACACGCATAAAGCATAGTCACTTAAAACTTTTTGAAAAAAAATCAACCGCTATTTTTTTACAAGCAAAACAACCACTATGACGATTGCTGCAAGAACTGCAAGAAGTGCAATTCCGACACCTATTGTGCCTGCAAGGGGTGCTAACCCTGAAATGCTACCATCATTTGGAGTTGGCCCTGCGGTTCCGGTGACTTTTTCAACTGAAATCCTGACCGGCCTCCTTGCGGTTTTGCTGTCAGAAGAAACTGTCAAAACAGCATCAACCTCTGCTGGCGGCGCATTTTTTGTTTCAATTCTAGGGGTGACAGTGATTATTTCACCTTTCTCAAGCTTTTGCCTAAAATACGGCTGGAAAAACACTCCTGTCGGAAGGTTTTCCATTGACAATGCAAGATTTGTAATGGCCGCGTTTCCTGTGTTTGAAATTGTAATGCTCACAAATTCCAAATCATTTTCAGTGACTGTAACCGACAGCGGAGCGTTAATTATTTCAAGTCCCCCCTCTGCAGGCTGAGTGGTTGTTCCAATTACTTTAACACTAATTGTTTTTGTTGAAGTTTTAGACCCGAATTCTGCGCCAAGCCTTGCGGAATAGTTGCCGGCAACAGCATTTGAAGAGGCACTGACCCGTACTTCGACTGTTTTTTCGTTTTTTGCGCTAATGCAAAAGCTGCCAACTTCAACTGAGCCGGAAATGCTTGAGTTAGCTGAAAAAAAATTAAGTTGCGGGCAAATTCTCTTGTTTTCATTGTTTTCAATTTTTGCCACAACAAATTTTGATTCCCCTGGAAAGAGCTGCACATCTTGTGGGCTAAAACTTATTTCAAGTTCATCGCTTTCATCACCAGAGTCGTCTTCATCATTTTCAATTTCAAAGCTTATTTGTTTCCTAATCTGCGTGCTTGCACAGTTTTGCCCACTTGAAAATTCGCCGCTGATTGAAAGAGTGATTTTTCCGGTCTCGTCCCGTGACACCTTGTCAGTTTCAAACCTTAAAGCAATAACCTCCGATTCGCCTCTTTTAATTTCAGACGGCCTTCTTGAAACAGAAACCTTCAGGTCAGGACTGTTTTCAGAAACAGACACAAAGCTTACATCAAAGGTTCTGCCTGACTCGTTTGAAACTGTAACTTCAACTGTTTCAAAATCATCCTCTTTGAGCTCAATCCGTGAGTTGTCAATCTCGATTTCACTGCAGATTGAAGAGCTAAAATCATCTTCATCATCTTCTTCTACAATTACCCGAAAGTTTTCCACTATGTCGCCAAAATCACAGTCAGTGCGGTTGTCAAACTCTCCTTTTACGCGAATGCTTGCAGTGATGTCTTTTTGCGAGCTCACACTGAAAGCTTCTGCCTCAAAAACAAGTTCAACAGAATCCTCCCCGTCCAAAAAATTTTCAAAATCCGGTTCGCCAAAACTAATGTGCGGGCTTGACTCGTCAATTTTTACATCATTTATTTCAAAATCTCTGCTGGAAAGGTTGTTGATTATAAAAACAATTTCTTCACTTGAATCCTCCTCCACACGTACAAGGTGGGTTCTGACTTCAATGTCGTTGCAGATTGAAGGCGAAGGCGTTCCATCAGAAACAAAAATCATGAAGCTATCAGAATCTGTCAAGCCCTCCGTGTCCGTCACTTGAACAGAAATAATACTTTCCCCTTCCCTGCCTGGGTCAATTATGTCACAGTCAATGATGTGGCCATCATCAATAAAACAGTTAATCAGAGAGGTGTTTGACTGATTGGTTATACTAAATCTCAGCAGGCTGTCCTGGTCTTCATCGCTTGCCGCCTCCCAGAGGTCAAGCAAACCGCTGACAAAAGACAAGTCGGCGTCAACCTGCTTGTCGAGAAGATTAATTGTTGGGGCAACAGCAAAAGCCGCTCCGCTTAGTATAATTAATGAAATAAAGATTGTAATTAACTTTGAAGACAAAAAACCCATAAAAAAACTCCCTTCAGTTAAAAAGTTACTACTACTTAGTAACAATTGTGTAGCCCATTATATTTAAACGTATCGCTGTAGTCATTATTTAAAAAATTTGGCTTATTATTATTCATTTATTTAATTGGTTTTGCTTTGTTTTTTAACAATAGAGCCAAGTAGGTCAGACCTTGAAATTATGCCCCTTATTTTGCCTTCTTCAATGACAAGCACTGAGGCATTGTAGTCCAGCAATGCAGACACTGCATTAAATGGAGTGGATTCGCTGAC
>JACPKT010000121.1 GCA_016186855.1 Candidatus Iainarchaeum sp.
CTTTTTCAAGCTCTTGCACAGGCTTTTTTGTCTTTAAAATCTCTTTTAGAGCCCCCTCCGATTTTGAGCCATAACGTTTTTGAAAATACTCAAACCGCTCTTTGAGCGAAACAATTTGGTCACCATTCACGCGCTTGTCGGCGTAAAAAACAATTTTGTGCTCAATGGATGGAAACTTGTTTTCAGGAACGAATGTGAGCAGGTGTGTAACGCAAAACTCAGCAAGCGCTGGATAGCCTTTTTTTTGCACAATTTCTTTCCCCAAGTACCCGTGCTTTCCGTTTTCAAGCGTCAAGTGCTTGTCAATGTCGTGAACCAGCGAAGCACGGTCAACCAGCACCACGTCAACCGCAATGCCTTTTTGCCGCATTTTTTTTGCAAGAAAAACCGCAATGCGATTAACCTGCATCACGTGCTCAAAAATGTTTGCCGGCATCTTGAGCTCTTTTAGCCAGCCAATGCACTCTTCTCGAGATGGAAGGTTCAAGCCAAATCGCCCAAAAAAAGTAGAAAAAGAAATTGATAAATTATTTTGCTTTCCTGTCGTGCGCGCGCAGGCTTGGAAAGTTTTTTTCGTGCCCTTTCCCTCTCTTTAACCCCCTGCTTTTTCTCTGCGCAGAAGTTTTACCGCGCTCCGCGCGGTTATTGTGCTTTGAGCTGGCAAGCCATCTGAGGTTTTTGTCACCTTGAATTTCAGGCCTCTGCGGGTCAACCATTATAACTTCAAAGTACTTGTTGCGCCCGTCTTCTCCAACCCAGTAAGAATTCAATACCTCGCAGTTGGGGTACTTTTTGTTTGCGCGCTTTTCTGCAATCCCCTGGATTGAAATCCTTCGGGTTAGCTTTTTTACGCCCATTCTTTTCGGCCTTCTTGCACGCGAAGGACGATGATGCATTCCGCTTCCTTTTCTAACACGCACCCTTGCAACCACAAAGCCTTTTTTTGCCTTGTAGCCAAGCGCGCGGGCGCGAGGAAGGTTTGTAGGGCGTTCAACCCTCACAATGGATTCTGCGGGTTTTCGAAACTCAATCAAACGCTCCATGTAAATGGCCTTAAAGTCATAGAAAGGACTCTTTTTTCCCGCGTACTCGCTTTCAAAAGACCCTCTCACATGCTCAAAAAAAGTAGGCATAAAAAAAACCAGCAATTATAACAGAAATAATTCTTTTTGAGAAGGAATTTAAAGGTATTGCAAAAAAAAACCTGTTAACCATTAATAAATCTGTGAACCATATTTTTCATGATTGAATGCTGGAAAGGCTTATGGAAAACAAATCAACCCAAAACAGCCCGAATTTGAAGGTGTTTGTCGAAGGCTATGGCTGCAGTGCAAACCTTGCACAAGCAGAGCAGATTAAAGGGCATTTCAAAGCCCAGCAAAAACCGACCTAATCGTGGTGCACTCTTGTGGGGTGAAAACCGCCACTGAATTCAAAATGAAGCGAAGAGTTCTTACCCTAAAGAAACTGAATTCCTCTGCGCAGATAATGGTTTCAGGATGCCTTCCAAAAATAAATCCGCACTTACTTGCAGAAGAGCAAAGAGTTGTGCAGACAGGGCCAGCGCTTGAGCAAATTGCCAAAATTGCAGGAATTACGCCAGCTGTTTTTTCGCCGACAATTGAACAGGAAAGATTCAACCCATTTGTTTCCATTATTCCAATTTCTACTGGCTGTTTGAGCAGCTGCAGCTTTTGCGGAACAAAAAAAGCAAAAGGAGTGCTGAAAAGTTATCCAATTCAAGCAATTCAGGAAAGATTTGAACACGACTTAAAAAATAACACGAAAGAATTCTGGCTTGCCTCCCAGGACAACGGGTGCTATGGGGTTGACTTAAAGACAAACATCGCAAAACTGCTTGAAGCGCTTTTGTCAAACAGTGGAGATTTTCGAATCAGAATCGGAATGATGTCACCACAGTATCTAATCAATTATTACGACGAACTTGTTTCACTCTTTAATGATGAAAGGCTGTACAAATTTTTGCACCTGCCAGTGCAAAGCGGGAACAACCGAATACTAAAACTAATGAGAAGACAATACACAGTTGAAGACTTCAGCGAGCTAGTGAAAAGTTTAAGGAAAGACATTAACGGGGTGACAATTTCAACTGACATAATCGCAGGGTTCCCAACAGAAACAAAAAAAGAATTCAACGATACACTTAGACTTGTTGAAGAACACAAATTCGAGATAATAAACATTTCAAAATATGGAGAGCGCCCTGGAACTGACGCGGAAAAAATGCTGCAACTCCACGACCGCGAAAAATTTGCTCGCACACAAGAGCTCACCCGCCTGCACAGGAACATTTCGTTGGAACAAAACAAAACGCTTGTTGGAAGAAAAGACAAAGTCCTTGTAAACGAAGTTGCAAAAATAAACGGCTTTGTCGGGCGCACAAACTCATACCGGCCAGTGGTCGTGCCGAAAGCAGAACTCAACAGTTTTGCAATAGCGCGCATAAAAGAAGCTTACCCGCATTTTTTGAAGGGAAAAATAGAAGAGTGGGCCTGAGCGGAGTCGAACCGCCCTCACATCCACGTCAAGGACGTATCATCAACCGATAGACCACAGGCCCGAAAAGGCAGTATAACATCCTCGTATTGGGGAAAATATTTTAAAGTATCCTTGGAGTACAAAAACTTTTTATTTTTCAGCCCTCTTCAAACCCCAATATACACTCCAAACTGAAGCCACCCAACGCGCGAAAATTAGCGACAGCCAATGTTTACGAGAAAAACTTGAACCACGAGTTCAACTTGTGAAAGAAAAAAACTTTGGGTAGCGTTTAGCCTTTCAGTTTCCCGTTTTTTTTGAGGTCTTCCAAAATTTTTTGGTGGTCAAAGCAAAGCGGCGGTATTTGTTCAAGCGGAAAAACTTTCACGTTCTTTGCATCGCTTCCGCTTTGTATCTTTCCTTCTGCTTTGCACAAGAAAACGGTTGAAATTGTGTGAATGCGCGGGTCACGCTTTGGCTCAGAGTAAGTGTGGAATTGTTCCAGTCCAGTTATGTGCAAACCGGTTTCTTCCATTACCTCGCGCGCAACGGCTTTTTCAAGTGTTTCATTGTGCTCGACAAATCCTCCCGGAAACGCCCAGCCAAGAGGCGGAAATTTTCGATCAACAAGAACAATTCCTTCAAATTTTCCGTTTTTATAATATTTTATTACCGCGTCCACTGTTGGAAAAGGGTACTTGTTTGAAAGAACGCGCTCCAAAAACCAGTTAATAATTTCAACAAAAATTTTTAGCTGCATGGTAAAAAAAATGGTTTTAAAAGAATTAAAAACCGCTGTTAAGGAACGGTTTCGGTTGAGAGGTTTTCTTTTGGCTCCAAAAACACTTCGTCGTCCTCTTTCATTACCTGCCACTTTTTCCCGCACTTTGGACAGTCAACTTCTTCTGCCTTTTTTTCAAAAAAAAGACTGTAACCGCATGAAAGACACTTTGTTTTTAGTTCCATAATTATCACTGAAAAGAAATATTTGTTTAGTGAGCTTAAAAATAAGCCTCCACTGTTTTGTTTTTAATCATATTCGTTTGGCGCCCCTTCACTTGGGGGCTGTTTTTTTCTTTGCCATGGCCAGCTCGTCGATTTTCATTCCAATCTGCTCTGCAAACTCTCTTTCAAACGACTCGAACTCCTTTATCTTTAGCTTTAAAATTTCAAGCTGTTTGTCAATGAGCGCTTCCCTTTGCTGTATGAGGTCTGTGAGCTCTTTTTTTGCAGAATTAAAAGTTTCAACATTCTTTTTAATCTGTGCTTCAAACTGTTTTTTGAAAACATCCACTTCGTCCATTGTCTTCCTTATTTCCTCAACATTGATTCTTTTCCCCAATTCTTCGAGTTCGACAATTTTTTTGTCCAAATCTTTTTTCTGGGCCTCAAAGCTCAGCTGGATTCTTTGCTCTATGTCAGAGGATTTCTGCAGCGCAAGCGAATCAACTTTTTGCTTTGCCTCATTCATCAGTCCTTCAACAATTTTTGATTCAAGCTCAAGGCTGCGGTTAATGCGCTGAATTGTTTCTTTCCTGGTTGCGTCAGCCCCATCCAAAAACTCTTCAACATTTGCCTTCAATTCAGCCAGTTCTGAATTAGCATCCGCAACAATGCGTCCTTTTAGCTTTGAAATTTCTTCAATCTTAGAGTTAAGCTCCTGTAAAGACCGGTCGTTTTCTTTTCTCTGCACTTCAAGCTTTTTAAGCCAAGAATCGCTTAGCTCGCTTGACTTGTTCAGCTTTGCAATTTTTTGGTCAATAAGCTCTTCAACTTCCCTTATTCTTTTGTCTATTGCCTCCTTGATGGTTTCAGCCCCAAGCTTTCGCTGGCTTTCAAAAAGAGAATTTATTTTTATGGTTTCTTTTAAGAGTTTTTTCTGGATTTTTTCTTCAATCACGCTGTCGATTTCTTTTTTCATTTTCTCCATTTCAACAAACTTGGAGTTGATGGTGGACATTATTCCTTTTTCCCACAGCTCTAAAACGTCCTTTTCGCCTTTAGAATAATCTTCTTTTGGAGCGGAAAAAACCGGCTCCACTTTTTTTTCCTCAAGCTCTTCTTTTGCCTCGGAAACAAAGCCGGAAACACTGTCTTCTTTTGAAAAATCCTGCCGACCTGAAAAAGCACTTCGCCGCAGAGTAGATTGCTCGCTTTTTGTTTCCTCCAAAATTTCGCGTGCCTCTTCCTCTGAAAGCCCAACATCCTTCAGGTTAAGAATTATCTCCTCATCAGAGACATTTAGGGACAAAAGCTTTGCAATTGACTCCTTTAACAGTTCTTTTTTCTCCATGGAACCAAAAACCCCAAACAAAACCCTAAATAAATAGATTAAAGGGAATAAAAAAGTTCCTAACAGCCGCAAAATCGGCTGGCGCTTTTGTGCCATTTCGCTTTGCTCAATGTCACTGCCCAAAAAAAACCACAAAATATGAAACAAACTGGCATTGGGTAAAGAATCAAATCGTTCTTTTTCCAATTTGTTGCGGGCGCTTTTCCCACCAAAGCGAACAAACACCTTTAGGAATTGATATTATTGTCCCATCGAAGATGGGGTGCGTATGCGGTGTCGACTAACAAGTGCGAACAAATTCTTTTTAGGAATTGATATTATTGTCCCATCGAAGATGGGACACGTATGCGGTGTCAACGGACGCAACCGTTGATGGACTCGGCGGGAATCGAACCCGCAGTTTCACCCACATTGTTCTCTTCAAGATTGCCATGGGTGCGCCATGCCATTAGACCACGAGCCCAAAAAAACTTTCAGCAAATCATAAAAATGGTCAACAAAAGATTTTAATAAAGTGATTTGGGTTCTGCTCTTAAAATTCCTTTTATTATTCTCAGTAATAATCCCAATTGTTTTTATTTGTGGAAAAACAAGTTCCTTTATTATTGCACAAGAACCAAAATAATATTTCAATCCATAAATTTATTATGTTTACTACACAGTTGCCTTTATTTCAGCCAGCTTATCCTTTTCTGGAGCAGTTGATTCAATGATTGCAAGTTCGAGGGAAATTAATTGCTTGACTGTTTTGTTTTTAATGTCAAGAGTATAAAGGGTGGCTTTGCCAATCTTTCTGGCAGGTTTTATTATCCCAAGCTCTGCGAGGCGCTTGACATATTTTTTTACTGTAAGCCTGTTCAAGCCGGCATGTTTTGCAACGTCTTTTTGCGTGTAGT
>JACPKT010000127.1 GCA_016186855.1 Candidatus Iainarchaeum sp.
AAAAAAAGAGAATTAGCAACAACTATCACGGTGGCAATGAAAACAACGGCTAAAAGCCCTGGAATCAGTGAAGTTGTGTCAGGCATTTGAATAATAATATGAGATCTTTATATTTAAATTTATTTCACCAGCTTTTTTCCAGAAACGGCAGGAGTGCACTTTGGTCAAATTTTGCAAGGTAGGAGAACAAAAAGCCTACGACTATTGCAAGAAGAATTCCTGCAAAAAAAATCACGAGAATTTCTTTTTTGAAAGAGAAAAGGTTTTCTTTTTCCTCTTGGTCTGCTGCAGTGTACTGGCCGGTGATGCTTCCAGCGTAAGATGCAACAAGCAGTGGGATTACGCTAAGTGTTAGCCCAACCGGGTTTGAGTATAAGTGGCTTGAATTGATGAACCCATAGTATAAAAAAATTGGCGGCGAGAGCAGCCCTGAAAAAAGCATTGAAAGCGCAAAAAAGCTGACTGATATTACAATGAGGTCAAGTGCGGGGTGAAAATTGAATGACAACGGTTCAATGTTTTGGTTAAATGCCAGTGCGCCGGAAATTCCAAGAAAGAAAAAAACAATGTTCAAAATTGTGAGGATAATGTTGTTTTGCCTGCTTTGTGCTATCATTTTTTTTCATCCCGTTCCGAATTTTAGCGCCTGCTCTTCGTTCCAGACGAGCGAGAGCTGCTTGTTTTCAACTTTTGCGCACACAAGCCGTGAATTGTCTTTTACCATTTCAAGCAAATTTTTTAGCGTGTATGCTTCAAGGAGCCTTTGCGTGTTTGAGTTGTTCAAAATGTTTTCGCCAATCCGCAAAAGCTTTGCATCAGTGTTGCCTGAAGCACGGTCAATGTAGCGTGCAAGCGTTGCCTGGTCTTTGATGCAGTCAATGTTTAAAGCGCTGTCTGAAACTTTTCCACCAAACCTCGTTGGCACATAAATGACTGTTTTCATGACTGTTTCTCCGCTGCCGCCGTTTGCTATTACAAATCCGTTTCTTGGGTCACCATTTCCTGTGCCGCACAAAATGCTTCGCTCAAACCGCGAGTCACTGTATGCACCTTCGGAGCGCTTTCCTATTTCGTCTTTTTCAAACTTCCACTTTAAAAGCGACTGGGCGCTAACATGGTTTGTTCCGTCTTGCAGGCTGTAAAGCATTCCGGCGGGCTCTGACTGTGGAGTTGTTTTTCTTATGGTTAACTCTACTCCAATTGGGTCTGTTGGGGTGAACTGCACTTGTTCTCTTGAAATTTTTAAAATTTCTCCGGAATAGTTTGGGTCAAACCTTTGCTTCCACTCCGAAGTTGATTTTTGGGTGAAGTAAAGGAACGGTTCAAGCTGTGCTTCTTGTTCGCTGTAATGGTTGAACCTTAAAAATTCCTGCGGGAAATTGCCTGGCGGAATCCTTATTCCATAACCTTCCCTTTGCACTGCTTCGTTTTCGAGTCCGACTGTTCCGTCAACCGGGAAGTAAAAGAGCGGGTTTTTTGCATAGTGCTCGCTGATTTCTGCAAGTGGCTTTGAAAGCTCTAGCTCTATCGTGATTTGCGGTGCATTGTTTTTTCCCTTGCTCCAGTCATAAGCTATTGTTGTTTTGAATTCCCCGCTGTCAGACAGTTCTTTTTCTTGTGTTCCTTTTATTTCAAATTCCCACTGCGGGTTGCTTTGCTCTTCGTCAAAGAAGTCGCCTGCAATTAATTCTTTTGAAGAGTATTCTTTTTCAAAGTCTGACCTAAAGTCGTCAGAAAAGCCGTCTTTGATGAGGTTTGCGTTAAATCCGATGTTTTCTGAATAGAATGAGAAAAAGTCTTCATAGCCTTTTGCTCCAAAGTTTTTGATGCTTTTCATCACTGTTTCTTTTTCCTGTTCGTTCATTTGTTCCCTGCTCCGCACTCCGACGCCAAAGTCTTTTATGCTTTTCAAAAAGTCGTTTAGGAATTGCACTGTTATTTCCGTTCCATTCTTGTTTCCTTCAAGCACGGCAATTTCTTCTATTCTTACATTCTTTTCATCCATTGTACAGTTTTTATTCTCTGTGGGGGTTTCGCACGCCTTTGCCCCTTCTCCTGATGCCTTGTCAAGGTTTTCAAAGAATTTTTTGAACTCTTCAAATGTAATTATGTAATTTGTTTTGCCTTCGATTGTGTCTGAAAGTATCCCTATTTCTTTTAGCTGTTCCTCGAATTCGAGTTTTCCGTCCGCTTTCTTTTTTCCAAGTGCTTTTGGGTCGTTTGCAATCAGCCCGAAAATGAGCGTGCCGTTTAATGTTTTCTGGTTTTTTGAAAGCGATTCAAGCAGGCTCTTTGTGCTGCTGATTACTCTTGAATTGTCAGAGCTTGAAGAAATTGTTCTCTTTAGTTCGTCCAATTCTTTTGAAATTTCCTGTTCAACTTCTGTATTTTTCAGCAGCGTACCGTCAGTGTTTTGGAAAAACAAATATTTTTCATTTGCTGCTCCAATTTGTTTTGCATTGTTTGCAACCTGCATTGTTTTTCCAAGGAACCTAAAGAGTTCTGTTGAATTTTTTTGCGCTTCTGCGCATTTTTCTTTTCCTTCAACCGCGCACTTTGACTCGTCAAGTCCTTCCAATAGCTCTTTTATTTTGCCCGCCTTCTTGTTTAGCGCTATGGAGAACTGGACTGCATCGCAATAATTTGCGCCCTTTGCGCCAAGGCACGCGTTTTCCTCTACTTTTTCCACCCTCCAGTCAAGCAGTATCTTGTCAAATCCAAAGCCCTCAAACACTTCGTTGCCTGTTTTTCCGCCATTTGGGCACACTGCTCCCAAATTTGGGTCAATTATTGGTGGCTCTCTATCAGGGGGCTCGACTGCTGTTTCTCCTTGTTTTAGGCAGATTGAAAACGGTATTGTAACTCTGTCGCTTACTGCTGGAACCTCCCGGTTTCCCGTTACCAGAACGTTTTCTCGGATGTCGACTGCTGGCTTTCCTTTTTTTCTCCACTCTGCCGCGTCAATGCTTGCCTGTATTTCTTTTCCGTTCACAACCGAGAGGAAAATTTTCAGCCCGTCCTTTTCAATTGTTGCCGGCGCAAGGTCTGAGATTGTGTCAACTGTGCCGCACCCTCCTTTTTCAAGGGCGCTTGGATAGCTTTGCGCGCTTCCAGTGCGAACAGGCACGTTTTGGCCGTCAATGTAGCTTGGATTGTATTTTCTCTGCTCTATGGTGGTGGGGTTTGCTGGGATTGGAA
>JACPKT010000005.1 GCA_016186855.1 Candidatus Iainarchaeum sp.
ATCATCGGCTGCGGCTCCAAAAAGCAAATTGGCGCACTGGGCGATTTTGGCTCAGCAATTGGCGTTGCTTTTCAGATACAGGATGACATTTTGAACCTTTCAAGTGCAAAAAAAATCGGGAAAGAGTTTGGCGAGGACGTAAAGGAAGGAAAGCGCTCTATTTTAGTGATTCATGCCTTAAACAATTCCTCTGAAACTGATGCAAAGCGCCTTTTGGAAATTTTGGGCATGCACACTTCTGAGGAGTCAAAAATAAAAGAAGCCGTTTCAATCATCCAGAAAGCCGGCTCTTTTGCTTATGCAAAAAAAACCGCAAAAAAGCTTGTTGAAAAAAGCTGGGAAAAGCTTGACAAAAAAATCCCAGAATCATCAGCAAAAAAAATGTTGCGAGAGTTTGCTGATTTTTTGATTGAAAGGGAGTTTTGAACATTTTTGTGCGCATTGCTGGCGCTTTTTTTATAGATGACGTGTTTTGAAAAGTATGCGGTGTAAACGGACGCACGTTTTTTTATAGTAATCCAAAATTATATTATCGTCCTGCTGAAAGCAGGACATGTATGCGGTGTAAACGGACGCAACAGTTTTTTTAAACAGCCTATTTTATTAATTTTTTGTTAACTTATATAATTTATGATTAACTTGATTAAGGTGAAAGTCAAAAAAGTAGGCGGGTCAACAAGCCTGTTTGTGCAAAAAGATGACTCAAAAACCCTGAAATTAAAAGAAAACGAGGAATTGTTTGTTGAGGTCCAAAGAGGCAATCCTTTGCGCGAGCTTTTTGGTTCAGGTAAGTTTTCAAAGCCAACAAGGCAATTGTTGAAAGAATTCAGGGGTCTTGAGAGCAAAAACTGGTGAAAGCTTGTATTGCCTTGACTCTTATGCGCTGGTTGAAATAAGAGTTGGCAATAAAAATTTTTCTTGGGTTTTAAGTGAAGAATTTTTTATTTGCGAACTTACTTTGTGCGAGTTTTTTGGGGTTCTTTACAAGGAAACTAATTTTGAAGAGGCGCAAACGTGGTTTAAAAAGCTTGAACCGTTTGCAATGCGAACACCATTGAATGTTTTGGCTCAAGCCGTAAAATTCAGGTTTGATAACAAAAAAAGCAATTTTTCTTTTTTCGATGCTGTTGGCTATCTTACTGCCATACATTTTGATTCAACATTTGTAACCGGAGACAAAGAGTTCAAATTATTGCCACACGTAAAGTTTGTAAAATGAAATCTGGTTATCACAAATTCGCGGAGTTTTTGGTGAACAGGGAGTATTGTTGTAGGCTGACACAATTTATGGCCATTTGCATACCATGCAAACTGCAATAATGTTCAAATATTTATTCAGTTTGCTATATATTATCGTCCTGCCGCAGGCAGGACACATATGGATTGCCAGCGAATCCCTTCGCTGTTTTTCACGTTTTTTCGTAAAGCGATTCCACTTTTTTTACTGTTATTCCGCTGTCTGTTATTTCCATGGGGTGCACTTGTTCGGAGTGTTTTGTTGCCCTCATTTTTCTGATGTGGAGTGTGCGGTTGCTTTGCGCTCCAAGCCCCATGTAGTTTAGCACTATAACTCCGTCCACCACGTATTCTTCTACTCCGTATTTTCCAAACCGCTTTGACCCGTGCCCTATTTCTGAAGTGATTATGCTTGTCACTCCAATGCGCATAAGTAAATAGCTTATTTTGAGTATTGCTTTTCGCGCTTCGAATTCGTTTTCAAAGTTCATTCCAAGCGAGGAAAGCGAGTCTATGGCGACCCTTTTTGCGCCAATTCTTTTTGAAACGCGGAGTATTTCAAGCAATAGTTTGTCCAAGTCAAAGCCTGTTGCGGGCATTGAGAATTCTTCTTCGCTTGGAATGCCTATTTTTGCAAGGCTTGCGTCAACCATGTGGACCATGTCTTGCTCTTTTAGTTTTTGCAAGTCCCATCCGAAGCGAAGCATGTCTTCTTTTATGAGGTCGGGTCGCTCGTCAAGGGTTACAAATATTCCTGGTTCAGAGTACTTTGTTGCGCCCTGGAAAATGTACTGCATTGAAAAGATTGTTTTGCCTGTGCCGCAGGCGCCTGAAAGGAGCACTGTTCTTTTCTCTGGAAAGCCGCCGTCAGTTATTTCGTCCAGCCCCTTTATCCCTGTTTTTACTCTTTTCATTTTTTATTCTATTAATAAAGAAAAGAACCACTATTTATAGCTTATTATATAAAACTTTTTGTAGCGTTTTTTTTGTATGAGGCGCTATTTGCTGTTTTTGTTTTTGCTGTTGTTTTTTTCTTCTTTTGCAAGTGCTGCCTGTAATTATTATCTGCTTGATGTGCAGGCTGACTTTTCCACTCTTCCTTCAAATGTTTTTCCCGGAGACATTGTCAGCTTGAATATAAGCGTAAAGAACAATTCTGAAACCTGTTCTGCCCAAAAAATTTCTGCTGTTGCTGTTTTGAATGAAAAATATTTTGAGCCGCTGAATGCATCTGACAGCATTGATGCAGTCAGCGGAGGCGAAGCAAAGCCGGCTGTTTTTTCCTTTAAAGTAATGGCCGGCACTCCTCCGGGCTCTTACAAGTTTCCAATAAAGCTTTCTTACTTTAACTTTTCCACAGTAGTTGAGGAAACTTTTGAGCTGGTTTTGGATGTCAAAGAGTGCTTTTCTCTTGACGTCAAAAACATTTCTTTTTCCCCAGAAATTGCTTATGCAGGGGCGCAGTTTAAAATTTTTGCAGATGTCTTTAATTCCTGCTCCGCTGTTGCGCGCGATGTTTCTGTGCAGTTGGTTCCAGTGACCAACTCGTCTTTTGAGCCTTTTGTCGTTCTCTCGAGCAATTTGGTGCAGGTTGGCGACATTCTGCCCGCTGGCTCTGCGCCTGTTTTCTTTACTATTAAGCCGATAGAGGATGCCGACCCAAAAATTTATGTCTTTAGGCTTGACGCAAACTGCTTGGAGTGCTCTAAATCCTTTTCTGACACTTTTTCTTTTGAGGTCTTGGCAAAGCCAAAGCTGATTTTTTCCGGCGCCGACTTTTCCAATGAGACAAGAAAAGACGCTAAAAACATTTTTGCCGGGGAAACTTTTTCTTTTTCCGTGCAGCTGGACAATATTGGAAAAAAAACCGCGAGAGCTGTTAAGGTGGTTTTGTCCACTGACACCCAGCTTGTAGGGGTCAGCGAGTCGTTTGTTGGAAACATTGACCCCAACGACTCCGGAACAGCTGTTTTTAGCTTGACTGTGTTTCCAAATGCTTCTGTTGGAGAGCACAAAGCAAAAATTGTCGTGCAGTTTTTGGATGAATTAGGGCAGGTGCAGGAAATTTCTGAGGATTATTCTTTTTTTATCGTGCAGCCTCCTTCAAACATTTTTGGCTGGATTGTTCTTTTAGCCCTGGTCATCATTGCACTGGTTGTTTTGTATTTTTTGGTCAAGATGGTTTTTAGACAGCTTGCACTGCAGAAAAGCAAATTGCGATGATTAAGTTATCATTTTTGAATCTGTTCAGAAGGAAAACAAGGACTTTTTTGGCATTGCTTGGGGTAATGATTGGGGTAGCAGCAATCATTGTGCTGGTTTCCATTGTTGACGGCCTTTTTGTGGAATTTAACAATGTGATTAGCCAGTACAAGGGCCTGAGTGTTTTGGAAAAAGATGCTGTGGACCAGCCTTTTTCTTTTCTTGAAGAAAGTTTTGCAATCGAGCTTGAGCGCGTTTCGGGGGTGAATCTGGCGATACCGGAAATCTGGTATATCCCGGAAAAAATTGATGGCAAAACCACTACTGTTGGTTTTGGAACTGTTTCAGTTTACGGGCTTGATGTTTCAAAAATGCTTGCCGCAAAGCAGGCGGGGTGGATTGTTGATGTGCAGAAGGGCCGCCAACTTGGCGGCAGTGACGAGGGCTTTGTTCTGATTGGGCAAAAGGTTGCTGACGATTTCGGAAAGTTTCCAGGCTCAAAGATTGAAATTGATGACACAAAATTCATTGTCAAAGGTATTTTTAGCGGCGAGTCTGAACTGATTGAATCAGTGATTGCAATGAATTTGTCTGACGCCAAAAAGCTTTCTGGAATTCCTTTTGGTAAAGTGAACAGTTTTACATTGGACTTGGATGATTCGTCCAAGTCAGAGCAGGTAAAGACTTTGATTGAATTCAAGTATCCGCAGGTCGTTAAGGTTTTTAGCGCTGCTACTTTTTCTGAAACTTTTGACAGTACTCTTGGGCAGTTTCGCCTGCTTGTTTTTTTTGTTGCCGGGGTTTCTGCCATTGTTGCAGGAGTTGGGATTGCAAACACCATTTTGATGAGCATTCGCGACAGAATAAAGGAAATTGGCACCCTAAAGGCTGTTGGCTGGTCAAATTCAAACATTATCAGAATGGTTTTGTTTGAATCACTGTTGCTGAGTTTTTTTGGCGCGGTTTTTGGTGTAATCCTTGGCTTTGCAGCAAGTTTGCTCATAACTGAATTGTCTGGCCTGAAAACTTTGGTTTCGTTCGAATTGCTGGCCCAGGTTTTTGTGTTTGCATTTGTTTTGGGAATTGCAGGGGGCTTTTACCCGGCATTCATTGCTTCAAAAATGGAGCCTGTTGACGCGCTGCGAACCGAGTGATTAAACTCTTTGCACGCTTTTTATCGCGTCTATTGCCTTGAGTTTTTCAATTGTTTTTTCCAGTTCCGCCAAATTTTTTGTCTCAATCTTAAATTGGCAGTTTGCGGCTTCGCTTTTTCCAAGCTTTGCCTTTGCATCGAGCACTGTAATGTTGTGGACGCTGAAGGTGTTTAAAATGTCGCTTAAGAGCCCGGGGCGCTCTGACCCCACAACTTGGAGTTCAACGGTGTAATCCAGGCTTTTGTTCACGTCCCAAACCACGGGAGTTTTTGTTATGGGCTGGAATTTAATTATTTCACTGCAGTCAATTCTGTGGACCGAGATTTTTCTTTTTGTGGTCCTAAACCCTATTATTTTGTCCCCAGGCACTGGAAGACAGCATTTTGCAATTTTTGCCTTTTTATCGCTTGTTTTAAGCGTGCCTTTATCAGGCCGAGTTAGTGGGGTTATTCTTGGTGGCGAAAGCTGCAGAAACTGTTTTATTTTCTTTTTTGCCTTTTCAGTGACTGCAAAGTTAAGCCACTGGAGTTTTGGCTTTTGCGAAAAAGAGGTTATTATTTCAACCAAATCAGCTGTTTCAAGCGCGTGGTTTATGGGCACAATTTGCTGGTTTACTTTTGCCTTGGCGCACCGATTACCGATGTCCTCGTGGATTGCATATGCAAAATCCAGCACAGTTGCTCCGGCTTGGAGTTCGATGGTGTCGCCTTTAGGGCTTAAAACATAAATGCTGTCCCCAAAAAAATCAATTTTTGAAACCCTCATCGGTGCCTGTTTTAACTCTTTCTGCCACGACAATAGCTCGGAAAGCCAGCTGATTTTTCTGTCAAAAACTTTTTGTTCCTCTCGCCCCTTATATTTCCAGTGCGGCGCCATCCCGAACTCTGCTTCATTGTGCATTTCCTTGGTCCTTATCTGCATTTCAAATGCCTTGTTTTCTGCTCCGAGGACCGTTGTATGAAGCGAGCGATAATTGTTTGGCTTTGGCTTTGTTATATAGTCGTCAAACTCTTCAGGAATTGGCTTCCACAAAGAGTGGGCAACTCCGAGCATTTCATAGCAGTTCTTCACCTCATTGCAAATTACCCTCAGTGCAATGATGTCGTGAATTTGGTTGATTGTTTTGTTTTTTGAAGCCATTTTGTTGAAAATGCTGTAAATGCTTTTTGCGCGGCCGCTAATTTTTACTGAGATATTTTTTTCCCTTGCCTGCTTTTGCAGCATTTCAGAAATTTTTTCAATTTCCTTTTTTCTCTCTTTTCTCTCTTTCTCAACGAGACTTAATATTTCAAAATATTTTTTGGGGTTAGTGTTTTTGAACACAAGGTCTTCAGCCTCCGATTTGATGTTTATTGTCCCCATTTTGTGCGCAAGCGGTATGAGTATTTCTTTTTGCTCTTCAATCAAATCGTTTTTTTCCTTCTCGCTTAACTTGTATATTTTTCTTAAAAGCGTCAGCCTGTCAGCAAGCACTAAAATAATAAGCTGCACGTTTTTTGCAAGGGAGTAAAAAAACAGTTTTCTTGTTTCTAGGTTGCTGTTTTGCATTTTTTCTGATTTGATTGTGCTCTCAAATTTTGTCTTGTTTTCAATTAATGCCGTGACCTCTTCTCCAAAATCGTTTTTTATTTTGTCAAGCTCTTCTTTTCCAAGGCTTTTAGAGCACAGCAGTGCTGCAATGACCGTTTGGGGGGCAGTATTAAGGCCTGCCAGTATTGATGCGTTTTCGAGATTTTCTTCAAGTTTTTCTTTTGAATGAAATATTTGGCTGTTTAGCGAATGCAGTTTTGAAACGGCTTCTGATATAAGGTCAAGCTCTTTTTTTGAATAATTTTTTTGCACTTTTTCAAAAAACTTTGACTCATGCCTTTTTAAGCTCACGGCAATCAAAAATTTTTTTCACCAACTTGTTTAAGAAATAATTAGCAAGAATTAAATATACCTTAAAGCTTAATAGAAATTGATGAATTTTTCGATAAAAGCAGTAAAAAAAGGCGTTGGCGGCCCTGTTTCTTTAAGCGACCTGAAAGCAAGATTGCACGAGTACAGTTTCGTGTGGGCGGATGCCCAAAGCCCTTCAATAGATGAAATGGCAGAGCTTGGGGAGCTGTTTAACTTTCACTATCTGTCGATTGAAAGCGCGCTTAGCGCAAGCACTCGCTCGAAAATAGCCGATTTTTCGGACTACATTTTTTTCACTTTTTTTGAAGTGCATTTTGAAGGAGCAGAATTGTCTGCGAAAAAAATTGCTGTCTTTTTTGGCAAAAACTTTATTGTGACAGTCCACAACCAGGAAATCCATGTTTTAAAAAAGCTTTCAGCAGAATTTGAAAAAAACCAGCAAGTTTTTTCAAAAGGCCCCGCGTTTCTTCTTTACAGTATTTTGGACCGGCTCATTGACAGCTATTTTCCGCATCTTGACCAAATTGCAGACAAGATTGACGCGCTTGAAAACGAAGTTTTCCAAAACGTCAAAAAACAGACTTTGACTGGTCTCTTTCAGTTAAAGAGAAGGCTTGTAGCGTTTCGGAGAATTGTCAACCCGCAAATGGAAATTGTAATTCACTTGAACCGTGCAGACAGCCAGTTCATTCCAAAAGAGTTTTTGGTTTACTTCAATGACTTGGCGAATCACTTGCTGCGAATTTCAGAGTCGACTGAAATTTACCACGAGTTGATATCTGATGCAACTAACGCTTATCTAATTCTTTCTCAAAACAAATTGAATGAAATAATAAAGATTTTGACAATCATTTCTACCATATTTCTTCCACTGATGTTTGTGACAAGCTTTTACGGAATGAATGTTGAATTTTTTGAATACGGGTTGTTTGGGAGGAGCGGAACGTATTTTTTTGCCATTGCCGTAATGGTTTTAATTACCGCCATAACGATTTACTGGTTTAGGAAAAAGCGCTGGATTTAAATCCAAAAATTCTGGACAATTTTTGCTTTAAAAAAAATTTGTTTTGAGTTTTACGTGCAAGAATAAGAAACAACTAATGATCTTATTTGTGACAACCCACCGCAGTCAGAGTTAAACGTTGGTGAAAGGCCCACTGTGCCTGAGCTAAAAGCAGTTCCATCATTGCAGCTCCATGGCAATATGACATACGGTGCGGAATTAATGTTTGAATAAGCTGTTGCCTGGCAAAATGAATAGTTTGACGAGCTTATTATATTCATTGCTGCAAAATTTGTTTTTATTTTTGTCAGCCCAGTTTGGTCAAAAGAAAACAGGAATGGGGCTGCAGTTATAACAGGCCCAAACCCACAGCTGGTTATTATTACTTTGCTGCAAGTTGTTCCCGGCAAGCTGACAGTAGACGGCATGTCACTAATACCTGCTTGTGTATTACCCAAATCTTTTAGCACAATTGTTCCTGTTATTTTTCCGTTTGCGGTTTTTCCAAAAAAATTTGCTATTTGCCCTATAAAAATGCCTGTGCTGGTTAAAATTAGTGCAACAATTATTGCGGCGTAAAGGGTTTTTGGAGTCTTCATCAGTATGCTTTATTGCTTTTGGAATTTAAAAGGTTTTCTAATAATTTCAATAAATAGCATGGATTTGTTTCTTTTTTTGAATTTTAAAACTTATAAGGAAGCAACAGGTGATAATGCTTTAAAGCTTGCAAAAACAGCTCAAATTGTTGCAAAAAAAACCGGTGTGGAAATTGTTTTGGCTGTGCAGGCAGTTGATTTGAGCAGAATTGCGCAAAGTGTTTCGCTAAAAGTGTTTGCACAGCACGCAGACCCGATAACTGCTGGAGCCCACACTGGGCAAACTCTTCCGTTTGCGCTAAAGCAGGCAGGCTGTGCAGGAGTTGTTTTAAACCACGCTGAAAACAAGCGCTCAGACGAATTCATTGAAAAAACAGCTCAAATCGCAAAAAATGAAGAGTTAGCTGTTTTGGTTTGCGCTGAAACATTAAAGCGTGCGAGTGCCATTTCAAAAATCTTGCCGGATTTCATTGCAGTCGAGACCCCGGAACTCATTGGGGGAAATATTTCTGTTTCAACTGCAAAACCAAAACTAATTACAAATTCTGTAATGCAAATAAAAAAAATTTCTCCAAAAACCAAGGTGCTTGTTGGCGCAGGAATTAAAACAAAAGAGGACGCAATCCTTGCAGTAAAATACGGTGCAGAAGGCATTTTTGTTTCCTCGGGGGTTGTTTTATCCAAAGAGCAAGAAAAAGCTTTAAGCGATTTAGCGCA
>JACPKT010000124.1 GCA_016186855.1 Candidatus Iainarchaeum sp.
AAAAATTAAGCGAAATAGGCGAAGTAATAATGTATGGTCCCGCGCCGGAAAAAAAAGTCGGGGTTTTTTCCTTTAATGTGAAAGACATTCATCCCCACGACCTTGGGACAATTCTCGACCAGTTTGGGGTGGAAATAAGGACTGGCCACCATTGTGCCCAGCCCCTGATGAGAGAGCTTGGCATAACCGGTAGCGCAAGAATGAGCTTTTACATTTACAATTCAAAAGAGGACGCAGACATTGCAGTTTTGGCAATAAAAAAGGCCGCGGAAATGATGGGCTGAAAAGCATGGCTGACGAAATTTATTCAGAAATAATCCTTGACCTGTACAAAAACCCTCAAAATTTCGGGCACCTTAAAGAATACGACATAAAAGCAAGCGGCGGCAACCCAATCTGTGGCGACGAGGTATCGTTTGAAGTGAAAATAGACCAGGACAAAATAAATGAAATAAAATTTGTCGGGGAAGGGTGCGCAATAAGCAAGGCATCCTCATCCCTTCTCACAGAAATGGCCAAGGGAAAACCGCTTTGGGAAGTGAAAAAAATTTCAAACCAAGATGTGTTTGAAAGCCTTGGCGGCGTGATACAAACAAGGATAAAGTGCGCCCTTCTTGGGATTTCTGTCTTAAAAATGGGGATTGAAAAATTTGAGCAAAACGGGAAAAGGAAAACCGAGGTCCAAAACTTAAGGATTTAATTTTTTTGCAGTTTACATAAAACTGGTTTTGATGAAAAAACGAAAGGATTCGTTTGCAATCCATACATGCCCCATCTTTGATGGGGCGGTAATATGCTGATATAATGATGGATTACTATGGAAAAAAACTATGATGTTGCAATAATCGGGGCTGGCCCTGCTGGCGGCATGGCTGCACTTTCGTCCGCAAGAAACGGCCTGAACACGCTTCTCTTGGAAGAGCATGCAACCATTGGGGAGCCAGTGCACTGTGGCGAATGCATTTCTGACTTGGCGCTGAAAAAATTCGACTTGAAGGTTCCAAAAAAAACTATTTCGCTTGAAGTAAAAGGGGTTAGAGTTGTTTTTCCTGACCACACAGCTCCAACGCTCAAAGAAGACGGCTATGTTTTGGAAAAGCACTTGTGGGAACAGTGGCTGGCAGAAGAAGCGGTAAAACAGGGCGCGGAATTAAAGCTTAATTCGCGTGTTACTGACATCAAAAGAAATGCTGGCAAATGGGAAGTTGGCTCTGGAGAAAATGTTTTTCAATGCAAGGTGCTGATTGATGCATCCGGCGTGCAAAGCATTGCGTCCCTAAAATTGGGCTTGAACCAAAAAAGGTTTGAATCAGTCATTGGAATACAGTACGAAATGCTTGAAGTTAAAAACGAGGGCTGGCTTGACTTTTATCTGTGGCCAAAGCTTGCACCAGCCGGGTACCTGTGGTTGATTCCAAAAAACAATTCTCGCGCCAACGTTGGCCTTGTGACAAGCCAAAAAAACAAGGCAAAGGCTTTTTTGGACGAATTCATTAAAGAACCGGACTTTGCTGGAAAAAAAATTGTAAAAACATTTGGCGGCCTTATTCCGGCTTCAGGCCCTCTTGAAAAAACTTTTGATGCGGGGCTAATGCTTGTGGGAGACGCTGCGGGCTTCACTTCGCCGATGTTTGAGGGCGGAAGCCACTTGGGGCTAAAAAGCGGCGAGCTGGCGGCAAACATTGCTGCAAAAGCAGTGCAAAAAAATGATTTCTCAAAAGAAACGATTAGAGAGTATGAAATGCTTTGGAAAAAAGAGTTCCCGCCATATGAAGAATTGTTTGAGGGAAAGCACGGGTTTTACACTTTCAGTGAACAGGAAATGAACCAGATTGCCCGAGCACTTCCAAAAGAATTGAATAACGTGAACGCTTTTGATAAACTAATGGTTGGATTAAAAATTTTGGCAACAAACCCAAAGCTGGTAAGAAAAGAACTGTTTGGCGCATTCAAAGCATTTGCTTACAGCCAGGCAAAATATTACGGTTGGTAAAACAACAAGTCATTTAATGCGCTTTCAACAATTTTTTTTACATCAATTCTTTTCTCTTCTTCCAAAACTTCTGGCAGCGAGGTTTTTGTTGCAGGATGCTTTGGGCCAAGCGCGTCACAGATTTCTTTGCCAAAAGAAATTTCAAGCGTTCCAATTTTTCCTGCAAGCCCTATTATCTGCACCTTGTCAAGGCACAAAAGAGGCCGGACTATCGGCATTTTTGTGACAGAATCTATTGTTGAAAGGTTTGAAAGAGTCTGGCTTGAGACCTGACCGAGGTTTTCACCGCTAAGCAAAAAACCCACTTTGTTTTTTTCTGCGATTTTTTCCGCAACCCGAAACATCAACCGCTTGGTCAAAACAAAATATAGCCTTGGCTCGCATTTTCTTGAAATCTCTGCAAACTGGTCGCTTAAATCCACAACAAACAATTTTTTTACCGGGATTTTTTTGCAAAGTTCAATTGATTTTTGGATTGATTCTTTTCCGGTGATTTTTACAGTTGGAAAATGAACTGCAAAAACTTCTGCACCGTTTTCCATTGCCAATCGGCCTGCAACCGGGCTGTCAATTCCGCCGCTTAAAAGAAGCAAGCCTTTTTTCATAAAAACCGCTTTTCATTTAAAATAATGCTTATAATTATTTGTTTGCTAAAAATTGTTAAAAGGTGGTTTTAGTGGGAGAATTTGTAAAAGTTGCAAAAAAAAGCGATTTAAG
>JACPKT010000139.1 GCA_016186855.1 Candidatus Iainarchaeum sp.
CTAAAAACATGCATATTGAAGGGAATTTGGTGTACAATGTGGAGTGGCTGTCTTGGCTTGAAGTGCAAAACATGCTTGTGACATGCACTGCAATAATAAAATCTGCACTGGCAAGGAAAGAAAGCCGTGGAGCGCATTTAAGAAGCGATTTTCCAAAACAGGACGAAAAGTTACTGTTAAACATTTTTTGCAAAAAAGAAAGCGGTTTTTTCACAAAAAAAATTGTGCTGCCAAAATCTTTGGAAGTGGTTTAAGTGAAAGAAATAGTGCTTAAAATTTTCAGGCACGACGGAAAAAAAGAAGGAAAACTTGTTGGCTATGCTGTGCCGTGCGAAAAAGAAACAAGAATTTTGGACGCGCTGATTTTTGTGCAGGAAAAAATTGACCAAACGCTTTCTTTTCGGTGGAACTGCAGGGCAGGCACCTGTGGTTCCTGCACGGTTCGGGTGAACGGAGTGCCAAGGCTTGCATGCAAAACTCCAATTGATTTTGAAGCAAATGAAATTGTAATAGAACCGCTTGGAACGTTAAAATTGGTAAAAGACCTTTTAACCGATGCAGCAACCCAAGAAGAGCGCTTGGACAAAATTGGGCCATGGTTTAAACCCAAAACCTCTGACTCCAAATTTTTTGAAATGTTTGAAGAAGAAGTGAATGACGCACAAGAAATGAGAAAATGCATTCACTGCTATGCATGTTTTGATACGTGCCCAGTAACGCGAATCAAAAAAAACTATATTGGCCCAAAGGCAATTGTGAACATCAATGCTTTTGAAATGCACCCAAAAGACAAATCCAAAAGAATCACTGATTTGGAAAAAGAGGGCCTGTGGAACTGCATAATGTCAGGCTGCTGTTCTGAGGTTTGCCCGCAGGAAATAAAGATTTCAGAAATCGCAATCCCTTTTGCAAAAGAAAAATCGCTTTCAGTCCGAAGGGAAAAAAATGAATAGGTTAAAGAAAAAAATCACAATTGGAATAATTCTTTTGGCAACGCTTTATAGAACAATTTCACTGATTTTTTCAGAACAAGAATTTGAATATAAAATGCTGCTTGTTTTTGGCTCTTTGACTTTTTTTTTCTTTGTTCTCACCTCTTCTTCGTGCTATTATTTCAGGCAGTTTTCTTCTAAAAGAGCAGAAAAAATATGCGATTTGAAAAAAGATTGCCCTGCATGCGAACCAGAAGGGGCACTGGAAAAATTGCACAGGTATTTTTTTTGGCCGGCGCTTATTATCCCGTTATTCCACATTTTTTTTGCAGTCAAACTAGGGTATATTTCTCTAACAAACCCGTTTTTTTCAATTATTGCAGTGCTGTTTGGAATTAGTTATTATTTGTGGCTTTTTTCCTGCAGGTATTTCAGGCATTTTTTCAAGGAAATCTTGGCAAAAAGCAGCCCAAAAACAGTTTTTGGAAAGATTTTTTACCGCACGCACTGGCAGCTCGAAAAAATTTATTTGCACCACGACACTTTTTTCTGGTTTACCCTGCTTTTTTTGGCGCTTCACTTGATAACGGTTTTTTTGGAGAGAATTTAACAAAAAAACGAAAGGATTCGTTTGCAATCCATACATGCCCTGTCTGACGACAGGGCGATAATATCCAATGTAATGCTGAATTACTACAAAAAAATTGCTCAAAAAAGCCCTTCCTTTATTTCTTTGGAAAATTTTAAAACATTGGTTTTTCCAACCTGTTCTTTTTCTAAAACGCCTTTGTCCAAAAGTTTTTGCACCACGCGATGGCTTTTGACCTTGTTCATTTCCGGCAAGCGAGTGGCCTCTGACTGCAAAATTTTCCCGCGATTTTCAACCAGCAAATTGACAAGTTTTTTTTCGTCCTCGCTTAAGAATTTCAAAATAATTTCAGTGTTTTTTTTCAGCGACTGCTCTTTTGACTCCACTTTGCCGGCCATAAAATAATAAGTTGCAGCGCCAACAACCAGTGCAAAGCTTAACAGCAAAGGCAGACTGGAAAGCAAGATGTTGAGCTGTGCTTCGTGCGGGCAGCCCTCTATTGCATCGCATTGTGCAGGGTTAACCCCGACTCCGGCCATTTTTGAAACGTTAAACACTAAGTAAAGAAAACTCACAATTATTACGAAACCAATCAAAAGCTTTTTGTTTGAAATGCTGACCATAAAAAAAATTACTAAAAAAAACAGATTTAAACCCCTCTTTTTACCAAAAAAATGGTTTCAAGAACCGCTATATATGGTTTCAGAACAATTTACTTCAAAATGCTTCAATTAGGTGAAAAAAATGCATGAAAATCGCAGACATTGTAAACAAATTAGTGTTGCGGTTAAAACAGAAATTGAAGCAAAAAAAAGAGGTGAAACAGTGGAAACAAAAGAAGAAACAACGACTACGAGTAAAAATTCTTGGATAATTGCAATTTTGGCTGCAATGGTTCTTGGATTAATGGGCGTTAATCTGGCCATCCAGTTTGGTTTGCAGCAAAAAATGGGCCAAATGCCAAACGCCATGAGTCTTTTGGCAATTGGCGCACAAAACCCGGCAGGTTCAAGCGAAAAGCCCGCAGCCCAGCCCTCCCCTTCGCCTGAATCGCAAAGAGAAATCCAGGCACTTATGGCAGAAATGATTCCGCGGGGAACGCCAGAAGGGTATGGTTCAGAACTTGGAGTGAGCTTTGAAAAACCAGTTGAAAGCATGGCAATTCTCGCAGCTTTTGACGGCGATTTGTACCCAAACGGCACCCACAAGTTTGAAGGGCTGTCTGAAACGCAAAAGCAAAGGTACGTGCAGATTGGGCAAAGCATTTCATGCGAGTTCTGCTGCGGCGCAACATACATGGTTGCCCCAAACGGAAAACCGGCCTGCGGCTGCGCACACTCTGCTGCAATGAGGGGGCTTGCAATGCACTTGCTCATCAACAGCGAAAATGAATACTCTAACGACGAGATTTTGGCAGAACTCACAAAGTGGAAAACAATGTTTTTCCCAAAACAAATGATTCAAAAGGCAATTGACTTAAAAGCAAAAAACGGCGAAATCAGCCCCAATGCCTTAAACCAGTTGCCAGAAATGGTAGGAGGTTGTTAAAAATGGAAAAAGACGTTGAACTGCGATTTAATGCAAACAGCTTGATGGCAGTGTTTCTGGCAGTCCTTTTTGCTGCAGGGGCGTTCCAGACACTCCA
>JACPKT010000060.1 GCA_016186855.1 Candidatus Iainarchaeum sp.
CAAATTCTGTTTTTGCCTTTCTTTTCTGCAGGTGTTTTTTGAAATTTTTGGCCCAGTTTTTTGAAATGATGATAAGGCGGTCCTTGTTTCCCTTCCCCCCTTTTATAATGGCCGTTTTTTCCCTTAAATCCACGTTGTTTAAAGCCAGTTTCACCACTTCCCCTACCCGCACTCCGCTTGAGTAAATAAATTCCACTAGGAGACGGTTTCTTCCTTTTTTTGTGGCTTTAATAAGGGCGCGCACTTCCTCTTTTGTCAGCACATCTGGTATTTTTTTCTCTTTTTTTGGCGGCGCTATCTCTTCAAGTATTTTGTTTTTTAAAATTTTGTGGAACAAAAATTTGAGACTTGAATGAATCAGTGCAAGAGTTGCATTTGAACATTTTTTTTCAGTTTTCTTGTGCGCCAAAAAAGCCACTACTTCCTCTCTTTTCACTTCCAGCTCGCTTTTGTTTGCATACCTGAAAAATTCACCTGCATATAATTTGTACATTTTTATTGTCCTAGGGGAATAACCTGCTATTACAAGCTCTTGCTCGAATTTTTTTAGCAACGCGTTTTCATTTTCTTGCATTACAAATTTGAATCACTTTGTGCTATTTAATTTAACTTTTTTTGACTCTAAGGCATTGTTTAAATATCCTTTGTTTGAAAAAATTTTTTTATGAAGCTCCGCAGAAGGGAAGGGCACCCGCTCGAAGACACTGAGGATATGAAAGAGTGGAGAAGGGAATTTGAAAAAATGAGCCTTATAGACCATGAAAAAAAACTCAAAAGCCTTGGCCTGGATGAAGAGGATATAGAGGAGTTCAAGCGGGAAATTGATGCTAAAAGAAAGAATAAAGAGTGAGAGTCAGCGGTTTCTATTTTAATTGGTTTCGGGTTTTATTTTTTTGATGTTTAAAGCTGTTCTTTTTGACTTGGACAACACCCTCATTGATTTTACGGCCATGAAAAGGGCAAGTTGCATGGCCGCGGTTACTGCAATGGTGAGTGCAGGGGTTCCGCTTGAAAGAAAAAAAGCCTTTGAAGAGCTATTTGCGCTATATGGTGTGCACGGGATTGAGAACACAAAAATTTTCCAGAAATTTTTGAAAAAGTTTTTGGGGAAAATTGATTACCGCATTCTTTCAAAAGGAATCAGCGCTTACAGGAAAGTGCAGCATGGTTTTCTCGAGCCATACCCTGGAGTGCGGAGCACTCTTGTTAGACTCAAGGAAAAAAGCTTAAAGCTTGGCATAATCACTGATGCCCCGCGGCTAAAGGCCTGGGTGAGGCTTGCAGAAATGAATTTAGAGGATTTTTTTGACACAGTGGTTACTCTGGATGACACAAAAAAGCTAAAGCCGCACAAAATCCCTTTCCAGAAAGCGATTAAGGAATTGGAAATTTTGCCAAGCGAAATATTGTTTGTCGGCGACAACCCAGGTCGCGACATTTTGGGCGCAAAGCGCGCAGGAATGAAGACCGCGCTTGCAAAATACGGACAGGTTTTTAAGAACAGCAAAATAAGTGCAGACTTTGAATTGAAAAAATTTTCTGATTTGCTGAAAATAATTTAGTGATATTAATGAGGCGTAAACTATTGCTTGTAAGAAAACCTTTTACTACCCCCGAATTGGCTGAGTGGAGAAAGCGAACAATTGAACACGCTTTTAAAAGAAATCAAGTTAGCTTTCGCAGAATTTATGAAAACATGCGCCTGAAATATCAGAGCCTATTTGCAGGCCTAGTTGTTGAATTGAAGAGGCACGGCATTAAAGTCAAAACTGAACAAGTTCAAGTCAAAACAACAAGGAGAGAAAAGACCGGCCACCTGCACCAAAAAGTTTCAGGCATTTATTTTGAAGGGTCTGTTGATTTTGCAGGCGCATCAAAACTGATTAACGAGTATTTTGAAAAGCTTGAGGAACTGAATGTACAACTCAACCATTTTGTTGCAGTTGCAAAAAATAATGGGGTTGAGTTGCACTCGGTTCCTGCAGACATCCTAGTAATGCTTGAAGCAATTCGTTTGAAAGTTAAAAGCAGGGGAACTGACAGGGCATTTTAATTAAATTTTTTAAAAAAATCAATTGATTTTTTTGCCGCAGATGAGTTTTTAAATCTTTAAATTAACTATTAATTATAGTGACTGTTTGTGAATTATTCTTTTGAGTCAAAGCTTCGCAACAGGAATTATGATGTCAAAAGGGACGTAACCTGCATGATGTGCGGCAGGTCATTTCCTGCCGGTTCTGGAATTTATGGCAGAAGATTTTGCTCTGAGGAGTGCAGAAACGAATACCTTGGATAAATCTTTCAATAAAATTTAAAGCAGATAATGCCTTTTTCTTTTTTTGATGCGCGAAAAACTTTTATACAAAAAACTGGTCAAAGGAATCAGGCGCTTTTTTGCTAAAGCAGGAAAAAAAAAAGCAGTTATTGGGTTAAGTGGAGGCATTGATTCAGCGCTTTGCGCCTGCCTGTTTGTGCAGGCACTTGGGAAAAAAAACGTTTTTGCGCTTTTAATGCCTTTAAAGGGCATTTCTTCCAAAAAAAACCTGCTTGACGCCAAAAAATATGCAAAAAAGCTTGGGGTAAGGCATTTTATTATTCCTATAGAGCTATTTGCTTTGCCGTTTTTGGGGCTTCCTTGGAAAAGGTCTAATAGTGCCTCTTCAAACCTTTTTGCAAGGCTTCGGGCAGTCATATTGTACGATTTTGCCAATTCAAGCAATGCAATGGTTTGCGGAACTGGAAACAAAAGCGAACTATTACTTGGTTATTTTACCAAGTACGGGGACGCTGCAGCTGATTTTTTTCCAATAGGGGACTTGTATAAAACCGATGTGCGGGGGATAGCAAAATTTTTGGGCATTCCAAAAGAGTTTTTGGAGAAGGCTCCGACCGCAGAGCTTTGGGTCGGCCAAACAGACGAGGGCGAAATAGGGGCAAAGTATGCTGAAATAGACCAAATATTAAAGCTGTTTGTGGAGAAAGGAAAAAGCAGGAGCAAACTCCTTGGGTTTGGTTTTTCAAGAAAAAAAGTGGAGCGAATAATGGCCCTGCACAGGCAAAGCAGACATAAACGGGAACTGCCGCCAATCATAAAAACAGGCAAAAAACAGTATACATAATAAAATAATAAAGAATTTTTTTATAAAAGAAATAAATTATTTATTTTTTTGTAATTGGTTTTTATGCTCTTTTTGAAAGAAGCGCCCCACTCTCAGCACTAAAACTTGTGAAAAGCCAAAAAATGGTTTAAAAACCAAAATTTTTTGGTCTTTAAAATTTACAATTTATTGCTTGCATTAATATGCATGGTTTGAAATTTTTTCTGCCTGTTTGGCTCAATATTTTTGCACTTTAAGTCCTTTTGTTGAGAAAAAACACAGGTCAGCCAAATTTTTTTTATTTTTTTGTGCAAGGCGAGCCTTGAAAAGTTTAAAGATGAAAAACTAACCAATTATTTTCGTCAAACACCAATAAAAAACACTGTTTTTGCAGGGTAAAAATAACTGAATAATCTGTCAAAACCATTTGTGGTTTAAAAATTTGGCAATTTACCCTTAAACCGCAAAATTTTGCAAAAAAAAGCAATTATACATAAAAAAACGAACAGATTCGTTTGCAATCTGTACATCTCCTATCTAATGATGGGGCGATAATAGGTAATATTTTTCAGTAGTTTTTTTATTCAACAATTACATGTTATTGTAATGCAGTTTCAAAAGCTTGAATCAATTAAAGCTGCCTGCAAAATAACCGATTCAGTGTTTTCCAGGTTCGTTAAAAAAATTGGCTCTTTTCGCTCAGAGCGTGAAGTTGCAAGGTTTATAATAAAAGAAATTTCAAAAAAGGGGTGCAAACCATCTTTTCACCCGATTGTCGGAAGCGCTTTTGGCGGGGCAGAACCGCACCACAAACCACAGAACACCCAATTGAAGCGCGGCTTTTGCGTAATTGACTTTGGGGTCAAAGTCGGTGGCTATTGCAGTGACATGACGCGGACAGTTTTTTTTGGAAAGCCTTCAAAAAAAGAGCGCTCTCTTTACAATTTGGTGCTTTTTGCGCAAAAAAAAGTCGTTGAATCTGCAAAGGCTGGCTCTTTTGGCAAAGACTTGTGGAAACTATCGTTTGACTCGCTTGGAGCGCACAGGTCAAAATTCATTCACGGCCTTGGCCATGGCCTTGGAAAACACATTCATGTGAAGCCTTTTTTGAAAAAGAAAAGCAAGGACGTTTTAAAAGAAGGCGATATTGTCACAATAGAGC
>JACPKT010000140.1 GCA_016186855.1 Candidatus Iainarchaeum sp.
TCTTTTTAAATAATTATTTTCTATGGTTAGGACTTCTTCTTCTGGCGGCAAACTTTCTATCCCGCCTCCAATCAGTGCGTCAATTTCTTTGCTTCCGGTGGTTAATTTTCCTATTGTTTCCCGTCTTTTTGCCAAAATGTCTGCTGTTTCAAACCCCATTTCAAGCGCATCGCGGGCTGCTTTTATTGCTTTTTCTGCAGTCACTTCACCTAATCCTGCGGCTTCAATCAGTTCTGAAGCAGAGGCAACTGCAATGTTTTCAAGCGTTTTGTAGCCTGCAGTAATCAGTTTTTCTGCCCCCTGCGGGCCAATTCCGGGCAAATCCTGAATTGTTTTGATTTCCTTTTCTTTTCCCATAACATCACTCCTGCAAAAAACGGCTTTTTTGAAGGTCACGCTTTTGGGGTGCGCACCCACTTTGCCTTTTTGCTGTATTACAATTTGTTTGGAGGTTTTTAAATAATTTTGGGGTGGGTTTCCGTTGCGAATTCAGTTTTTTTTAATTTTTTGAAAGAAACCATTTAAATGCCTGCAAGCATTATTTTTTGGGTGGAACTGTGGAAAGCGCGCGCTTGAAGGTTTTTTTGAACACGGTTTTTTTTGTTCTGGGCTTTTCGGTTGTTTTTTCGCTGCTCGGGGTTCTTTTGAACAGCGTTTTTTCAAGCGTTTCATTTGATTTGAGAATATGGATTTCTCGCATTGGGGGCGTAATAATTATTTTGTTTGGCCTGTACTTGCTTGGTTTGCTGAAGATTTCTTTTCTTGAAAGAGAGCACAAGCTGCGCGCAAAAAAGTTTTCAATCAGCTATGTCACTTCTTTTGTTTTTGGCGCAACCTTTGCTGCCGGCTGGAGTCCGTGCGTTGGCGCAATACTTGGGGCGATTCTGACGCTTGCAGCGCTCAACCCGGCATCTGCATTCACCCTCTTGCTGGCATATTCTTTTGGCTTGGGTGTCCCATTCCTTTTGGCAGGCTTTTTTATTTCCAATTCTTTTGATTTCATCAGGAAATTTTCTCCACACCTGAAATATTTCAACATTCTTTCTGGCGCAATACTCGTAGTGCTCGGGGTGCTGGTGTTCACTGACAGGCTTTCACAGATTGCAAACTTTTTTTTCGCGCAGGGGTTTTTGGGGCTGGACGTTGCAGCAAACCTTGGCGGAGACCCTACAATCCCGCTCTCTTTTTTTGCAGGAATCCTTTCCTTTTTCTCCCCTTGCATCCTGCCCCTTGTGCCAGCTTTCCTTTCCTACATTTCCGGCGTCAGTTTTGAGGAATTGAAGAAAAAATAGTTACCTTTTTTTTGGCTGCTGCCTTAAATCGGGAAATTTAAATCCTTTTCTTTTAAGCCGCATTTTTACATGCCCAACAATGTTTTGGGTTGTATGCAATTTTTTTGCAATTATTGCGTTTCCAAGTTCAGGGTGTTTTACAATCATTTTTTGGATTTGGTGGTATTTATGTGTCGGTTCGCCTGTGTTTACATCAATTGGCGAAAAAGAACTTCCGGCTATCCGATGCCTTGTTGCATCTGGTCTTCCAAGAACACGGTTCCTTATGCTGTTTGTAGTTTTTGGTGAAATGCCAAATTTTTTTGAAACATCTTTGGCGCTTGCAAGTGGGTTTTGGTGCCAAAACTTTGCTGCTTTGCCAAACTTATTTATTGGTTCTCCGGTTTTAACGTCAATTCTTGTGAAACCAACCCCTTCTCTTGGCAGCCTGCGTATATTTTTTCCGATTAGTTTAAGGTGATGCATGGTTTCATAAACAGACCTTGCTGTTGTGTAAAACCCTCCGTATTTTAGTATTTGCACGATTTCTTCCGGCAGCGCATTTGGGTGCCTTACAATGGTTTCTTTTAGGTGCCCGAATGGCATTTTTCTTCTCGGCATTTGTAATTTATGCGCTTTTTTCTATTTTAACCTTTGTGCGTTATCCAATAGCTAAAGTTCCAGAAAAACTTTTCTTTGGGTTATGGTTCAAGCAGCCATTTCCAAACCGGTTTTACTGCTATTTTTTTCCCTTCTGAAATTATCTCTTGTTCTTGGTCAAATGTTATTATCAGGCCTTTTTTTGCTTTTGTTTTTTGCATGGCCTCTATTAGGCCTTTGAGTTCCCTTTCATTGTTTTTTTGGTTTAGCTCGTATGTGACTTGAATTGCCTGCAAACTGTTGCCTTGTTTTATGATAAAATCGCATTCCTTGCTTTCTTTGAAGTAATATGGCTCTGTGTTTTTCCTTTGGAGCTCTTGCATTACAATTGTTTCAAGCATCCTTCCTTGTTCTGGGCTGAATCTTGGTGATAGGAACGTGTGGAATGCGTTGTCGACCAAATAGACTTTTTTTGGGTTTTGTGCCCGCACTTTTGCAGAAAATGAAAATTTTTTCGCTGAAAACAGGAAAAAGGCATCTTCAAGGTATTTTGAGTAAAGCGACGCAGTTTTTTTGCTTGCCTTAATTCCTTTTTCTTTTAATATTTTTCCAAAAGCAGTGGATGAAAACATCGTGGCAGTGTTGTCCAGCAAATAATTCATCAACAATTCCATTATGTCAATTTTTTTTACCTTGTACCTTTCTACAATGTCTTTGTAGAAAATTGTTTCAAAATAGGATTTAACCAGCTCTTTTTTCTCGTCTTGCGCTTGTTTTTTTACGACTAACGGGAAGCCACCGTATAAAAAATATTCGTTAAGCAGCCTGAGCAAATTTCCTTTTTTTTCACTTAACTGCATTTTTTTATCATATTTAACCCCTTTAAAGCGCAAAAATTCCTTGAAAGAAAAAGGAAGCAATAGCTGGCTTTTGTACCTGCCACGAAGCTCTGTTGCAATTTCTTTGCTTAGCAGTTTTGAAGATGAGCCGCTGACAGTTATAAAATATTTGCCTGCATTGTGCAGCCTTCTTACAAACTTGCTCCATTCTGGTGCTTGCTGGATTTCGTCAAAAAAAAGGTATTTTGGCTCAATGCCTGTAATTTCCATGTGGGCAACAAAAAGATTGTCAAGTTCAGCCGATGAAATGCCTGCAAGCCTATTGTCCTCAAAATCAACAAAAAGGATTTCCTCCATTTTTGCGTGCTTTATTATTTCTTTTATCGTGAAAAGCATTAAAGAAGTTTTTCCGGCCCTTCTTGGGCCGATAATTGCAGTAACTGTTTCCTTGTCCAATGAAAGCTTCAAATCCCTTGCAATCAGTTCAGGCAACGGTTTTTCAAGCCATTCAACCACAATTTTTTTGAAAACCTCTTCGGGCATGAAATAATAGCGTTAATAACATTATTTAAGTGTTTCCCCAAGGAAACACTTTAGCCAAAAAGTGTTTCCTATAGGAAACAGTTATTTTCTTCTCCTAATTCTAACGTTGTTCCCGAAATTTTCAGCTTATTGACACTACACTTTGCACTATAAGTTCATTTTGTTCGCTTGTTGCGTTTTTTCGGACGCGTCCTTGCACGCAGATTTCTTTTCCTGAAAGTTTTTGGTTGAGTTCGTCAATTATTTCTTCCGGCGGCTTTTCTTGCAGTAATTGTTTCATTTCTTCTTTTGAGATTGAAATGATTTTTTCTGCTTGTTTTCCAAAAAGCACTGCTCTCAAAGAGCTTTCACCATCATTTACAGTTAGGCCCACCACCAAGTTGATGTCGGGCTCTCTTGTTTTTCTGCAGTTTAGGCAGTTGTAGCCGTCGTTGTCACGTTCAAGCTTTTTCCCGCATGCGGGGCACACAAGGTAGTGGAGTTTTCCGTTTTCAACTCGCTCTATTTTTGCGCTCACTTTTGCGTTCATGAATTCGGTTAGTTCTTGGATTTTTTTTTCCTCAAAATCTGTTGCAACGCTTTTTGGCGCAAAATTTTTCGGGTTCTCGATTATCCTTGACTGCCAGCCAAGGTTTAGTTCCGCGCCGTTGAGCCCTTCTTTTGTGTATGCTCCTTCAATTTTTATGGTGTCGCCTGCTGAAAGTTTTTTTACGAATTCGACCAGCTCGTTCCACGCGCTTGCGCGCACGGTTTTTGTCTCGTCTGCGATTTCAAAGCCAATCACTTTGCCGTTTTTGCCGTTTGACTCAAATTGTCTTTCTTCAAAAACCCTGCTTACTTTTGCAAATACATCAATGTTGTTCTGGTTTGCCGCCAGGTCCTTTAATTTTACAAGGGTTTGCTGTGGCATTGGGATTGAATTGTCGTCTTCTTTTGTGACAAAAAAAGTTCCGCCAAAGCCGATTGAAAGCTGTTTTTGTTCGTTGTAAGAGGAAACGCCCACGTTTGTCAGGTCAAGCAGCGTTCCGCGCTCAATTTTTTGCTCGCCCATTTTTTTCACGTCATCACGCCAGAAAGTTAGCCTCATTTCTTTTGAACCGTCGCCAACGATGGCATTGCAAAGCACCCCACTTTTGCCGTTTTTTTCAAATTTTTTTGGTGAAAAAACGTGGATTAGTCTTGCCCTTAAATCGAGTCCGCTTTGGCCATCCGACAGTTCTGCAAGCTTTTGGGTTTTTTTGCCGTTGCCTTCACTGCCTGAAAGATCCACTCCAAACTCTTTTGCAATCATGAATGCCGCGCCCTCGTCTGTCAAAAGGCCCGCGAATTTTTTCTTTTTTTCCTCTACAAGTTTTTGCACTTCTTTTTTTGGCCTGCCTGCTTTTGCCAAAAGCCTTTCAACAACGCTTTCGCCTGCTACCTCAACCACAAAGTCACCAGAAAAATCTGCAATAATAGTTTGTCAATTACACTATTTATAGTTAACCGCCCTCAAAAAGCTTTTTTATCAACCTTTTTACAAAAGGTTGGCGAAAACCGCCTCTTTTTAAGAGGCGGATGAAACCTAATCAAAGATGAGGCTTGTAATCAAAAAGGAACTTGCGCACTTTAGTGCGCGGAGGATGTAATATTCCTATTATCAGCCTTTCGCAGAAAGGCCATGTATGCGGTGTAAACGGACGCAAACGTTTTTTTATTCCCTTTCTTTCACCAAATTATAAAAGGTTTTTTAATTGAAACAAAAAGTGTACCAAAAAATTCTGGAAGAAATCAGTGCTTTTGGCGGCCTTGTTTTTTTGGTGATTGACCCTCCAAACCAGGAACCAAAGACTGCTGGCGAAATTGCAAAAATTGCCCAAAAAGTCGGCGTGAGTGCAATTTGCGTTGGCGGAAGCGTTGGCGCACAAGGTGCAATCTTGGACCAGGCAATTTCGGAAATAAAAGCAAACTGTTCAATTCCGGTTATTCTGTTTCCCGGAAACATTGCCTCTTTAAGCAAGCACGCTGACGCGCTGTACTTTATGTCAATGCTTAACTCTACAGACCCGTATTACATTACAGGCGCGCAGATTGCAAGCGCTGCAACAGTAAAACACTTAGGGATTGAAGTCATTCCAACCTCGTACATTGTAATAGAGCCAGGCCGTGCGGTTGGCTGGGTGGGGCGCGCACAGCTTATTCCACGAAATCTTCCTTACCTTGCGGCAATCACTGCCTTGGCCGGCCAGTTTTTGGGCTCAAAAATGGTCATTCTTGAAAGCGGCGGCGGAGCAGAATCACCTGTGCCGCCTGAACTGGTTGCCGCAACAAAAAAAATGGTTGACGTTCCATTGGTTGTCGCTGGAGGCGTGCGCGACGAAAAGTTTGCCTATGAGACCATCAGGGCAGGCGCAGACATTGTTCATGTGGGAACCGCGGCAGAAGAAACAAACTCAGACCCGTCCTTGGTGGAAAAAACTCTTTCACGAATAGTGGACTCGGTGAAAAAGGCAGGAAAAGAAAAGCTCCAAAGCCAAAAATAAAAGGTCTTTGAAAATGCCGCGCGCAAAAAATGTATCCTCTTCCAGTTTACTTGCTTGAAAGGCTGAATTCCAAAGAGCTAAAACGGCTTTAATTCTGCAATCGTTTCCTTCACTGCTTCCTCTGTTGAGTATTTTGGCCTCCACCCAAGTTTTTTTATTTTTTCAATTGAATAATGCCGGTTTCGAAGCAGCCTCTGCACGTGTGCTGGAGTTATTATTGTTTTTTTTCCGGTTATTTTTGAGTAAGTAAGTAAAGCGTATGCGAAAACCACTCCGAGCCAATTTGGGATTGTTTTCATTTCTTGTTTCATTTCAAGTTCTTTTCTAATGAGCTGCACGAGTTCTTTTAGTGTTTTTGGCTTTTCTTCCGCGACAATGAAAGTCTCTCCGACTGCTTTTTTTTTGTCAAGCAAAAAGACAAGCGCGTCAACCAGGTCTTTTGCGTAAACTGTCTGCCAAAAGTTTTTTCCGCTTCCAATTAGTGGAAAGTTTTTTTTAACCATTTTTATGATTTCTTTCCACTCATTGTTTGGCCCCATTACAATTGCAGAGCGCACGATTGTTATGGGGAGTATTTCTTGGTATGATAGAACGAGTTCTTCTGCCTCTGCCTTGCTTTTCTCGTATGGTGTCTGCGGATTTTGGGAAGATTGTTCGTTTCCGATTCCCTTAATTTCTCCCATTACTCCGGCAGTGCTTAAATAAGTGAACCGGTGAAGCCTTTGGGTTTCAGCGGCTTCTAAAAGGTTTTTTGTGCCCTGCACGTTTGTTTCAAACAAATTTGGGTCATCTTCTCGAAGGCTTGCCGCCAAATGGTACACTGCGTCAATCCCCATAACCGCTTTTTTTACTTCTTCTGTGTTTAAAATGTTGTTTCCTTTTTTTGAGTCAAATTCTATTATTTGGTGGCCTGCTTTTGAAAGTTCTAATGCCAAAAGCTTTCCAATGAACCCGTCTGAGCCGGTCACAAGAATTTTCATGTACTTTATTTTGAGTCAACTTTATTTTAAATAGCTTTTTTTGGAATAATTTGTGCATGATTGAAGTTGACGCAAGCGCAGGCGGGCAGGTGCTCCGCACTTCAATTGCTTTAAGCGCTCTTTTGGGCAAGAAAACGCGTGTTTTTAACATCAGGAAAAACAGGCCAAGAGCAGGCCTTTTTGCCCAGCATTTGACTGGTTTAAAATCGCTTGCAGCTTTGTGCGGCGCGCAACTGAAAGGCGATTTCATTGGCTCGACAGAAATAATTTTTTCACCACAAGAATTCAAACCCCAAAGCCTCAACATCAGCATTGGAACAGCTGGAAGTGTTACATTGCTTTTACAGTCTTTGCTGCTTCCTTGTTTTTTGGATGAAACAAGGCTTCGCATTTCCGGCGGAACCGATGTTCTTTTTGCGCCCTCATTTCATTATTTCAATGAAGTCTTTAGGCCGGCCCTTTCAATTTTTGGCGCAAAATTTGATTTGAACTTAATCAATTACGGCTTTTATCCGCAAGGTGGTGGAAGCATTTCCTTTAAATCGCACAAGATAAAAAAATTAAAGCCGATTTACATAACTGAAAAAAAAGGTCTTTTTGCGATAAAAATTTTTTCGCACAGCTCAAATCTGCCATCACACGTTGCAAAAACACAGGCTCTTTCAGCAAAGCGGGCTCTTGAACAATTGAACGTCGAGTTTGCTGAAAAGATTGGGGTGGTTGAGGGTTCTGCAAGCACTGGCAGCGCAATTGATTTGATTGCCTGTTTTAAGGGAGGGTTTTGCTTTGGCGCAAACGCGATTGGAAGGCACGGAAAGCCGGCGCAAGCAGTTGGTAGAGAGGCTGCAAAAAATCTTTTAGAAGAGCTTAATTCTGGCGCTGCCATGGATTCGCATTTGGCTGACCAGCTTTTGCCCTTCATGGCTCTTGCAGGCGGCAAAAGCAGGATTTTGTGTGTGTGCGAAACAGAGCACGTCAAAAGCAACATTGAAGTAATTGAAAAATTTTTGGATGTGGCATTTGAAAAAGAGCTGAAAGGAAACTGCCTTGAAATTTCGGTTAAAGGTGCTGGTTTTTTCTAAAACTTTTTTTGCGGGTAGAGAGTCACCCAGCAGTCGTTTCCAACAAACCCTGTTTCGAGTTTTTCTTTCAAAAATGATTTCGTGATTTGCGCTCCGCCTTCCACTAGAACGCTTGAAACCCCGCTTTTTCCAAGCTGCAAGAGCATGTTTTTCAAATCCACTTTTCCGTTTTTTTCCTTTGCAATCAAAATTCCTGCCCCCTTTTGAACTATTTTTTTTACCCTGTTTTTTTTTGCTTTTTTAGTGCAAACAATAATTGTGGGCGCTTTTTTGTCAAAAACTTTTGAATCAATGGGGATTTTTGCTCTTGAATCCACTATCATGCGCAAAGTGTTTCGTGTGCCCTTAAACCTTGCAGTGAGTTTCGGGTTGTCCTTTATTACTGTGTTTGCCCCTGCGAGTATTGCGTCAAATTCCGAGCGCAGCAAGTGCACTTTTTGAATGCTTTTTTTTCCGCTGATTTTTTTTCCAGCAAGCACTCTGTTTGCGCTGATTGCATTTTTCACCAATACAAACGGCAAGCCCGTTTTTTTGTACTTAAAGAATTTTTCATTTAGTTCTTGTGCTTCTTTTTCCAAAACACCAGTCTTAACTACTATTCCGTGTTTTTTTAGCTCTTTTACCCCTTTTCCGTTTATCAGCGGGTTTGGGTCAATTGTTGCAACCACAACTTTTTTTATCCCTGCTTTGATGATTGCTTGAGTGCAGGGCGGCTGTTTTCCCAAATGACAGCATGGCTCAAGATTCACAAATAGCTGCGCCCCCTTGGCTGCTTTTCCGGCCCGCTTTAGTGCAATGGTTTCAGCGTGCTCTCTGCCAAAGCGCGCGTGAAAGCCACATGCAATTATTTTTCCGTTTTTTTCTACAACCGCGCCAACCATCGGGTTTGGGGAAACAAAGGGCCTTCCTTTTTCCGCCAGCTTTAGGCACTTTTGCATGAATTTTTCTTCTTTCATGAAAAAACCCAAAACAAAAAATCAGGGAACAGGATTGAAACAATCACTCCTGCAAAAACGAATGGCGCAAATTTTGGGAGGTTGCGGTAAACAAGCACTTCTTTTACTTTCAGTTCATGCAGTTTTTTTTTCGTTTTAACGTCAATTATTCCCTTAAAATTAAGCGAAAGCGCTTTTTTTGTATTTTCATCCAAAAACTCTGACGCAATCAAGTCGTCTTCTTCTATTTTATTTAAGGGGATTTTTTTTAGGAAAAAGTTTTTTTTGATTCCGTGCTCAAGCGAGAGAAAAAGTATGGCAAAAACTGATGGCACGCCTACAAAGAGTGCGAATTTTTCCGAAAGCATTCCAGCGGAAAGCAAAAAATAAAAATAAATTATTAAAACCAGCGAAAAAACCGCGGCCTTTTTTATGCTTTCAACATTTTCGTTCAGATTAATTCCTTTTTTTGCATACTTTAAAACATAATAAACTGACAAAAACACAACTGCAATAAAGCCGCTTATTACAAAAACGTTGAGCACAAAAATTTTTCCATCCAAGAACGGGACCAAAAGCGCGAGTCCGGAAAACAGCTTTACGTCCCCTCCTCCTATTTTGCCTGAAAAATAAAGCAGGTAGCCTAAAGCAAAAACAATTGTGGCAATTGCAAACGCGTAAATGTTTCGTTCGGCTAGGTTAAATATTGCCCCAAACAAAATCATTGGAACCGTTATTTCGTCAAAAATGAGGCCAGTTTTTTTGTCACTCCAAGCAGCAAGTGCAGAGCCAGTCAGTGCAATTGCCTCCCTGATTAATAAAAGTTCAACCACGCACTCACCTTATTTTGAATTTTTTCTTTTTTTGGCCAAAGCCCGCGAATTTTTTCACCAGCGACTGTATCCCGCCTTTTTCCAGTTTTTTTTCGTCAAGGCCTTTGAACTGCTGGAACATTTTTGAAGTTGTTCTGTAGTTTTTTAAAAGCTCTCTTACCTCTTCCTGTGTTTTTCCGCTTCCCCTTGCAATGCGTGCAATGCTGGTTTTGTGTAAGAGGCTGGGTTTTTGTTTCTCTTTA
>JACPKT010000061.1:0-6368 GCA_016186855.1 Candidatus Iainarchaeum sp.
AGCGGGTTTGCCTGCGAGAGTTCGCCAATTGTTCTAATGCCCATTTGTTCAAGCATTTGCTGTGTTTTGTAGCCGACTCCTATTATTTCTGAAACTGAAAGCGGCTCAAGGAATTGTTTTACTTTTTTTTCTTCAACAATTGTCAGTCCGTCCGGCTTGTTTTGGGCGCACGCGATTTTTGCAACCAGTTTGTTTGGCCCAATTCCCACAGAAACTGTTAGTTTTTGCCTTGAAAAAATTTCTTTTTTTAATCGCAATGCAATTTGTTTTGCTTTTTCTATACTCCTGCCTGTTTTTTTGCTTACGTCTATGAATGCCTCGTCTATTCCGCCCTGTTCGAATTTGTCACCGAATTTTTTTACTGTTTCCATTACCTTGCCGGAAACTTTCCTGTAGTACTCCATGTCCACGGGCAAAAAAACAGTGTTTTCGCTTGCGCGTTTTTTTGCAAACGCAATTGGCATTCCAGATTTTATTCCAAGCTGCCGTGCCAAATAATTTGCAGTTCCAACGGCTCCAGAACCAGTGCTCCTGCCGGAATACACGCATACGACAACAGGCCTTTTTTTAATGGCTGGGTTTCTGGCTTCTTCAGCTTGCGCGAAAAAATAGTCCAAGTCCACGTGCAGAATCGTTTTTTTTCCAGCCATACCCGGATAAGGGTAAAATTATTTTTTAATTGTACTTCTATTTTTTTGCTTTTACAATTGCCTCGAGTTTGCTTTCACGCTTTGTCATGCCGTTCTTGAGGCTTTCGATTTCTTCTTTTAGCTTTGCAATTTCTTTTTTGAGCTCGTTTTTTCCGTGCATTTCCACTTCTGCAAGGTGCCTTAAGTCTTTTTCAGCGTTTTTGAGCAAATCGTAGAGGTTTGCAAATTTTTTGACAAGTTCCCGATTAGAATAGCGGATGAGCCAGAAAACTATTGTAAAAAAAATGAAAAAAAGGGCGAAACCGTAAATGAGTGTTTCTGTATCTGCCGCCATTTTTTTCCCTTTTATAAAAAAATTTTTTAAAATTAAATATTTTCATTATTTGAAGTGCAGTATGTCGCCGCGCTTTACTGGCATTTCAAGCCCTTTTAGTTTCAGTGCAACATAGCTTCCTTCTGGGGCGCTTTCAAGCACCTTTCCGCTTGCCTCAATGCTTTCAACTGTTCCTTCAAACCCGCTCAAGTGCACTTTTTTTCCAACAGCAACTGTTCCACGTAAAATTTTTCCTGCCGGACACAGACCATGCTTTTTGATGTTAAATGTCTGCTGTACAATAAAAGAAGAGTCAAAGCCGCTTAGTTTTATGCTTATTTCCCTTATCCGGATTTTTGCAGGGTCAAAAACCTGTTTTGGCCTCGCAAACAAAAACTCAAGCATTTTTTTTCACCTTTTGGTTAAAAAATTTTCATCAAAAGGTTAAAAAGCATATGTTGGGCGGCTTTTAAACTTGAGGATGTCCGAAAATCTTTTGTTTGCTTTTTTTGTCGTGAAATTCTTTTTTTGAGCTGTTTTTGTTAAATAAACGGTTGCACTTCTTTCTTATCAATTTGTCACATTGGAAGTGCAACCATGAAATAGAAGAGAAAAAATTTTTCATAGTAATTCCGAGTTATATTATCAAGGGTTTTTTGAACATATCACTTTCACTATTAAAGAACACGTGCAAAAAAATCAAAATATAAACAGTATCGGACATTCTCTGCAAGTAATGACGGCAAATATTCCAAGAAGGCGAATAAAAAAAATCTGGGTAACCACTGAATACCTAACTAACCCTAAAAGTGCATTGCGAAAAAGGGAGATTCTCCACCGCTACAGCAAAGCCGGAACAAAGCCGCCAAGTTTTTCCCTGCAGGTTACGCAAGCAGTGAAAGACTTTGCAAGAAGCTTTCCAAAAACCGAAGAAGGAGTAAGGCAAATGATTTCAAGAATTCAAAGCATGGTTGTACTTGTGAGGGAAAAACCATCAGTTGCAGACTTTCATTATATGCTACAGTCAACCCATGACATTATTTCAAAAAGAAAAATTCCAGTGCCATTTAAAAGAAACCAAGCAGAATATGGGTGTAATTCCCTCTGCATTGCCATCGCAGGATGCCTTAAAGCACAAAACATACCGTTTGTTTTTGTAAGAACTATTGCATACTGGGAAGCCGGAGATATTGGGGAGTCACACTCAGTAGTAGTTTTCAGGCTGGGAAAAAAACTGTTTGTTACAGACCCATTTCGAAAAATTGGCGCAACCCGGCAAATAGGAGAAAAACTCCACACACAAATTGAAGACCTAAAAAGAAAAGGAAAATGGATTGAAGGAAAAAGCCCAGAAGACCTGGGTATTTTTTCAATTGAAGACTTTAACAAGCACAATAAAAAAACCCTTGCGTAGGTTTACGCCTCATACTTGCCCCGTTTTCAACGGGGCAGAATATACATATACTTTTGAATACTATAAAAAACAACAAGAAAGAAAAAAAGTTCAGTAACACTTTTAAAACAAATTCAACCCAATTCCTTAAACAATACTAGGCAAGCAGCTATGACTCTTGAAGAAAAACCATGGAAAACTGCGATAACGCAGGAAAAAGACGGAAAAACATTTGTGCGAGGCTATGACTTAATGGAAATGGCAAAAAAGCTCAACTTCACACAGGCAATTTTCCTAGTGCTGCGTGGAGAGCTGCCCTCACCAAAAGAGGAAAAAATGTTTAACACCATTTTTGTTTCAACAATTGACCACGGCATAAGCCCGCCTTCGGTGATTGCCGCGCGCGCAGTTGCTTCAGGCGGCACGCCGCTCAGCACCGCTGTTGCAGCGGGCGTGATGACTTTCGGCGAAGCACACGGCGGGGCAATAGAACAATGCGCAAAAATGCTGCAGGAAACAGTGAAAAAAAGCACGGACCTACAAAAACAAGCTGAAAAAATAGTTGAAAAAGCGCGCTTTAACCGCGAAAGGCTACCTGGGTTCGGTCACCGCATCTATTCAACCGACCCGCGCACTGTCACATTGCTTGAGGTTGCAAAAGAGCTTGGCTTTTACGGAAAACACGTGGAGCTCGCGCTTGAAATAGAAAAAGGCCTTGAAAAGGCAGTTGGAAAAAAACTGTGCCTCAACGTTGACGGATGCATTGGCGCAATAATTTCAGAAATGGGCTTTGACTGGCGCGTGGGAAAAGGCTTTTTCATAATAGGGAGGGCACCGGGCCTTGTGGCACACGTGTTCGAAGAACTCTCAACTGAGCGCCCATTCAGGCGCCTGAGCGAAGAAGAAACCGAATACAAAGGCGTTGCGCCAAGAAAACTTGAATTAAAAAAATAATGCAAATTAGCGCCTTCTTTTTTTAACCAGTTCAAGGATTTTTTCCCTGACTGCTTCTGCATATTCATAAGACAAATCCTTTCCTGCAAGACAATTGAACAAAATGACTTTGCCTGCAAGCACTTCTTTTGTAGCTCTCAAAACCAAATCATCAACAAATTCCATCGGATGTTTTTCCAACCCAACACTTACCAGTTCGATTTCATTTCTTGCAATTTCGTCTAGCAGCTCTTTACTTAGCGGAACAAGCGAATAAATTTTTTGAACCCCAAGCGATTTAATGACAGGAACAGATTTAACGGAAAAGCGCGGAGAAAAAAAAACTTTGCATTTGGCAGGCCTGCAGACAAGCCTTCTGACTCTAAAATCTGGAAATGCAATTGATTGAAACGTGACGGTTTTCATTCTTTGAAACCGAGGGTCAGAAACCCTTTTCGTTCCCCTAACGGGCCTTCTTTGATGCAAAAAACGGTTATTTCTGGGCCCACCAAAACTAGCCATAAGCAACAAAAAAAATTACAATGCACTATTTTTTAAGCATTATTCATTCAAAAATTTTTATTAAAAAAAATTTGGGGGGTTTAGATGGAGAACAATTTATTGATGATGACTACTGCGCTGCCGCAAGAGTACAAAATTGTCCAAAACTTTGGGCTAGTTACTGGCGTCACCTGCAGGACGCGCGGAATAGGCGGAAAATTCATTGCAGGCTTTGAAGCACTGGCAGGCGGCGAAGTAACTGCATTCACTTCTGAAATGGAGAAAGCGCGCTACCAAGCAATTGACCGCATGAAAGAAAAAGCGCTCAAACTTGGCGCAAACGCGCTTGTAGGTATTGATATTGAAACAAGCGAGGTGTTCACAGGAATAGTGCTTGTTTCCGCAACAGGCACGGCGCTTGTTATAGAGGAGAAAAAGAAATGAGCAACGCAGTAATCGGAATACTTTACCTAGGATTTTTTGTGCTCGTGATTCTTGGTGGACTGATTATTGCAATTTACTTTTATTTTAAAAACATGAAAAAAGAAGAAGAACTCGAAGCACAGATGAAGCAAAAAGGGACAAAAAATTACTGAAAAAATTACTCTCTACTTTTCGGTGTCCTTATTTCAACGACGAGTTTTTTTAAACAAAAAAAATCATGCCATTCTACGCCTTCTTCTTGTCCAAGGAAAAAGCGCTTCCCTTCTTGAGGGCGGACGGCGGCGTCTCTGCGAAGACCTTCTTTCAATTTTTTCTGAAATGTCGGGAACCGGGATTTCCAAATTTTCTAATTTTCCTGTTTGCGGGTTGCGCCTCACGCCATAAATTGCCTTCCTCAGCTCTGGAGGAATTTGCCGCAATCTATTTGAAAACTTGTTTAAAACCCTTTGGCGCTCTGTCTGGTTTTGAATAAGTTTTTCCAAATTAGGATGCAAATCCCCAATAAACACTGCAATTTTTGCCCTTTTGCCCCCCAACTGCTCTGATTTTGCCTTCCCCAATTCTTCAAGCCACTCAGCCGCTATCGCACTTCTTCCTGCAATCATAAAAGAGCTTCTCAGATCCGCTCTTGCCTGAAGAGCCGGCAAAGAAAAACCAGAAGAAATCAGCGCAAAAATTCCAATGTCCCGCAAAAAATCCCTTCTCCTTGGAAGCGGTTGCTCGTTTTCTTTTTTTCTTTTAAAACCAGCCCCGCTGAATAGATGTTTTAAAAATGGTCCAAACAAAGCAAGTCCCGCAGGAACGAACAAACTATTGGCACGGCGCATCCTTTTGATTTCGTTAACTTCTTCTGGAGTTAATTGGGCATCTGGAAAAAATATGTCAATTGGCCTGTCTATTAAACTCTGACCAGTCATCTCCTTCCAGTGAGCTATTACAGTGGAAAAAACCCTTAAAACTTCCCTGTCATAAACGCCTTGCTTGTTCACAACAGGTTTGCCTTTCTGGTATTCTGAAACATAGGCATCAAAGGGCCCTTGTCGTGTTGTAAGACCCTTTCCAGGAAGATTGGTCTGCACATCTGGTGGATGAAATTTCAAATACTCTATCACATAATCAGCATATTTTCCACGCACAAATTGTACTGGCATTTAAAATAAAGACATCAAAACGAATATTTAAGGTTTATCAAAAAAAAATAGTCGGAAAAATTTGGACTTTTCAACAAAAAAATAGAAATAAAGCGGCCAAAAAAGAGGCCGCTTTAACTGCATATTTGGCGAAATTACAGGCATGCATTAGCAGGTGCTGGTGGAAAAGGGCCTACGCCACTTGAAGCTGGAACTACGCCGCCACCAGTAGTACCGCCACCACCGCAACCAGCCTGGCAGGTCAGAATGTCATCAGCATCACCAAATATCTCCATGCACATCTGCCTGCATGCTTCGGTGTCACCAGGGCTTGGCCCTATGGATGGAGTTGCAGCGCCACCGCAACCGCAGCCATCAACAGCTACAAAATAGGCCCCTGCCACAATACACGCGCCTAAAATCAACAAAGGAATTAGTGCAAATACTGCAACTGCCTGAAAAATCAATAGTAATCCAATTAGTCCTGCAAACAATGGTTTTCTCATTTTTTTCACCCCCGAAAAAACCTTTTACCACTATTGAGTGAAAACCTCAATATAAAGCTATTCCTGCAAATTGTTCAATTGCCGTTTTTTGCCGAATTAATTAATATTATTAACGTTTTATTACAAGTGTTTTTTGTGGAATAACAATGGCTTTGGGGCGAATTGAAGGAAAAAAGCTGATATTTGAACTTGCAGGAGATGAAATAAGAGAGTTTGAACTAAACCCCCAAAATGATTTTGAGCTGGTAAAGGCAAAAAAAGGGATTTGGGTACTGCTTGAAACGGAAAAAGAAAAAAAAAGAATTTTTGTAGCAGATGAAACAGAGCAAAAAATATTCAGGCTCCTGAAAAAAAGGGATTTGAAAGAGCGGGTTGAAGGCGCATTTGAAAAACTGCTTTCGCCGGCTGAGCAGATAAAACTCGAAAAAATGCTTTCAGACGGAATAGTGGAAAAATTCAAATTAAACGAAAAATACAAGAAAGCAATTTACAGAATTG
>JACPKT010000061.1:6392-14166 GCA_016186855.1 Candidatus Iainarchaeum sp.
TCGCTTGAAGCAGACGGTTTCATGGTTGCAAGAACAGAGTTTGCAGCGCAAAAACTGAGCATTGAACTTGCAGAAAAAATAAAAAACCAAGAAGTGAAAGGAACAAGAGGATTTTCAGGCGAATACTTTATAATTGATTCAGAACTGTACCACCAGAAGTCAAAAACCGTTTTAGAGTTTTTGAAGGCAAAAAAAAGTGCAGCACTGGAAGAGCTGAAAAGTTCCTTAAAACTGCCTCCAACTCTTATAAAAATTATCTGCACATTTTTATCAGAGGACGGGTTAATACTTGAAAGACGAAAAGAGCAATACCAGTATATAGAGTGAGAGTCAAATGAGCGTCTTGATTCCAATAATTTCAAAAAAAGAAAACAACCCAGAGTTTTTGAAAAAAGCAATTAAAGGAGAGAAAAAAGTTTTCCTGCTCATCATAATGGACACTACTGCAACAACCAAAAACTTTGGCTTTGCAACAAGCGAAATAGGCCACGGAAACGAACTCATAGAAGAAATAAAAAAAAACCTTGAACCCGAAAACGTTTCAGTCGACGAAGCCCTTGAATGGGGCGACACAAACACCCAAATAATCAACTATGCAAAACTAAAAAAAATCGGCAAAGTAGTGCTCGCAAAACAGGAAAACGAATACTTCAAAAACCTTGTAAAAGACCTGGAAAAAAACAATTTTGAAGTAAAAATCATTTGAAGAGCCAACCAAAAACCTTTTAATATAATTATATCAAATTATATTTTGTGGTTTGAATGGAAGTTGAAGTAGTGGCCAGAAAGTGGGGTAACTCCATTGGCGTGACTTTGCCAAAGGAAGCCGTTGAAATGGAAGGGATAAAGGAAAATGAACACTTTTTCATCGACATCCACAAGGAAAAACAGGCCACGGTAAGGGACATTTTTGGGCTTGCCAAGGGCTGGAAAATTGATTCACAACATGTTAAAGACGAACTTAGAAGGCAAGACCAGTGAAAGAAAAAAACTATTTTCTGGATTCATACGCGGTAATTGAAATACTCAAAAGCAACCCGAATTACGGCCAATTTTTGGATGCGCCATTGGTTTCCACTAGGATTAATCTGGTTGAAGTTGCATACCATTTGATAGAATCATTTCCAAAACAAAAAGCAGAGGAAATCATTTTCTCCTTAAAATTCAGCATTCTTGAAATAGAAGAAAAACAAATAACTGCAATAGCACATTTTAGGAAAGAAAACTCAAAAAAAAAGCTTTCATACATTGACTGCATTGGTTACGTTTTGGCAAAAGAACATGGCTTGAAATTTGTCACAGGGGACAAGGAATTCAAAGGCATGCAAAACGTTGAATTCGTAAAATGACTAAATGGGCGAACCGAAACCGGGCGAATATTTTCTTAAAAAATAGTGATTAATGGAAAAGCAAAATGAGTTTTTCTTGCCAAACGAGGAGATAAATTCAAAAGAAGATTTTAAGGAACATTTACTGAACTTGGAACGAAAACTTATATGACGCTGACATGTTAAGCGTCGTTGTCAATTTCTTGCAGCCAACAAGTCTGTGTCATCTGTAGACTTTTCCTCTGTGTTCAAAAGTATGGAATTCAATTTGGTTTTGTTTTGGCTCAAAAATCAGCCTGAACGGTTTTATTCTCACGCTTTTCTTTCCGGTCAATTCTCTGCCCAAAAACTTTCCTTTTGATGGATTGGACAAAATGCTTTCAACGGCTTTTTGGAGTTTTCTCAAAGTGCCTTTGTCTTTGAGTTTGCTCATTTGTTTTTTGAATTCGTCAGAAAAAACAGCTTGCAAGCAAAACTACCTTCTGAAAAAATCATCAAGCTCTTTTTTTGAAGAAACTCTTGTAACTCTGCCTTCTTTTATGTCCTTTTCACTGCGTTTAATGCTTTGCATCAAATTTTTGTCATTAAGAATTTCGGCAGTTTCAATCAAGGAGTCAAGCTCATCCCTGATGCGGCGTGCTTCCTCAATTTTCTTGGAAAAAACCAATACAGTTGAGCCATTTGCCATAAAAAACCACAAATAAATTATTGTGGCAATTTGAATAAAAGCCTTTTGAACGCGAAAAAATACTTCGCGGTCACCGGGAAAGTTTAAATTAGGTTTTATGCAGAAAGGCGCCATAAAATAAAGAGGTTCTGCTGCTTATTCAAACCCGGATTTTATTTCTTGGATTGAGTTTTTAAGGCGGGGAATTTTGTTTTGGACAATGTCCCAAACAATTTTGAAGTCAATATTAGCATAGGCATGAATCAGGATGTCGCGGAGTCCAGAGATTTTTTTCCATTCAACTTCAGGGTGTTGTTTCCTGATTTCGTTTGGAATTTTTTTAACTGCTTCCCCGATGATTTCAAGGTTTCTGACAACAGCGTCAATGGCCATTGGGTTTTTTGAAAATTCTTCAAATGAAAGATTTTTTGTGTATTTTTGGATTTTTTCAATTGAATCCAATACATCCGAAAAATAAATTTCAAATTGTTTTGGCATAGAGTGCTTCCTTTCGGACATTTTGCAAAGCAGGCTTTAACGCCTGTTCAGTGACCAAATCGATTTTTCGTTTGAAAAGAGTTTCCAGAAAAAACTTTGTCTCCATGAAATTATCAAAAGTCGGGTTTTCAAATGAAACCAAAAAATCCAAGTCACTTTTAGCAGTTGCATGGCCGTTCAAAAAAGAACCGAATAAACCGATTTTCTTTACGCTAAAAGACTTTAAATGGGACCTGTTTTGTTCAAGAACCTCAATTATCATCGTGGGCGTTAATTGTTTATTTCCATTTTTTTCCATGCTCTTCCCTTAAAATAAAGCAGTATTCCTAATTTATTCTTTGCCTTCAAAACACTAAAAACTGTTATATGACACTGAGCGGTTCCGCGTCGTTGTCAATTCTTCATTGGCCATTAGTAAACGTCATCCAAACAGGTTTTAATCAGCGTTCTATTTATCCAAGAATTTTACTTGCTGTTTGCTCCACACTTTGTTTGGTGTTTTTTTGAGCCATTTTGCGTATTGTTTTACAAACTCTAGCCGTTGCTGCCTGTTAAGCTCCATTTCTTTTTTCAATTCATTCAAATCAATTTTTGGAAATTTTTCCATGCCATTCACCCTAATGCATTAAACTTGTCTTCTACTTTTAGTCTTTTTACAAACCCATTAAATAGTTCCATATTCAAACTTTCTTTAAACATTTCCCAAAGGTGGATTGCATCCTCAATGTCTTTGTCCGACCCAAGGTACAATTTGAAGGCAATTTGCAGTTCCATTTTTGACGTGTTTAGCTGTTCTCCGTTGATTTCAACAATCAATTTGTTTTTGAGCGAATATTCATTTAAATCGGTTTTTGGAAACTTTAGTTCAAAATTTGGCTCAATTGTGCCTTTAATTGCAAATCTTATTGCAAGCATGCCTTTAAGGTAGTCTTCAAAAGCGCTTTTTGGAATTGACGTGTTCAGGCATTCAAAACCTTGCATGTCCAGTTCATTCCAGAGGCCCAAGAATTTTTCATATTGCATTTCCTCAATGAACAGGTCAATGTCCTCAGTGTGCCTTGTTCTGCCAAAAAGAATTGCAATGTAACCTGAAATGATAACATAATCTATTTTGGCCTTTTCAAGGATTTTTACAAAGCGCAGCACTAACCTGTCAAGGTTTGAAAACTCCCTGTCAAACACAACTTTGTTTTTTTCAAATTTGATTTCCATAAAAAACAGAAAAGCAAAGTTAATTTAACGGTTTGGCGCTGACAAAAATCGCTTTTATATGGCGCTGACATGTTTCGCGTCGTTGTCTTTTCATGATGCTTTGGTATTCACTCACCAAACACGATTTTTTGGGCCAAGTCCATTTTTTGCCAAGCTTTTTCCTGCGTTTTTTCAATCCACGGAACAAAAAAATCAATGGCTATTTGCTTTATTTCAGAGGAAAGCAGTTTCCCGCTCTTGTAGTCGTCGTAAATTTCTTTGAGTTTTTTGCTGTCAGGCAAATGGAACGAGAGCAATTCGTACACTTTGCAGATTTCGGGAATGCCTCCAAGCCTTCGGTGCTCTTCCACTGTCGGCCTGCCGCCGGTGAATGCGCCCTGAATTTTTTTCTCCACTTCCTTTGCAGAGTCATTCAAAAAAATCGCGGTCTCAGGACGCGAACTCGACATTTTTGATCCCTCGCGCAAGCCGCTTTGGTGGCGGAAAAAAACAAAAGAAGGCAAATGCATTTCGTATGGTAACCTGCGCGCAATGTCGCGCGTGACGCGCGCGTGCGGGTCCTGATCCAATCCAATTCCAGTAATGCTTGGCATTGGGCCCTCAAATTCTTTTAATTGCGGATGCAGGATGTCGGCGTACTGTAAAAAGTTTGCGCCAACCTTCCCCAAATCTACGTGGCCATAAACTGCTTCAAAAGTGTTTTTTGTTATTTTTTTGCTCAACTCAAACGCGAACTCGAAATAGCGCCGCGGGTTTTTGCCGCTTCCCTGGCTCTGCACAAAAACGTCTTTTTCGCTTAAACCAAGCGCGAGCGCGAAAGACAGGTTGTCAACAGCATTTTTTTTTGCGGCTTCAATTGAGGGAACTTGTTTGTCGTCACGCGAAAGGAAAGCGTCAAGGTCTGAAACGCTCAAATAGTTTTTGCCGCCACTTTTTTTGAAAAAAACAAACAGGTCCAAGTCCACCTTGTGGCCCAGGTGCAGGGGACCGCTTGAAGCAATGCCAGTAATGTTAATGAAGAACTTTTTTTGCCTAATTCTTTCCAACACCGACCCAAAATCCCGATGAGCAATGACAATTCCGCGCTCGAACAGGTAGTGGTCGAGCTTTTTTGAAAACTGGTTCGAAAAAGGGGCAAGCCCGAATTTTTTGAACACATGCGAATAGTCTTTTACTTCCAAGCCCCCCCAAGGGTCAATTTCTGTCACTAAATCACTTAAAAACTAATGCAATTACTATATTTAAAACATTCAACGGTGAAAATTTGGCAACCCTTTTTTCAAACAAGGCAGTTGTTTTGGACAAAAAAACAAAGGACGCTTTGATTCAAAAGGGTTTTGGAGAAAAAAAAGATTCTTTGTTAGTGCTTGACTTAAAAGAGGCCCTGTTCCTTTTAAAAGGAGAAAAACTGGCTCTCGAAGACAAGGAAGAAAAAACAGTAAATTTTGATGAATTACTCAAATTTTGCGAAAAGCGGGAAAAAAACTTTTACAACAAATTCGTAGTTTACTCGGACTTGAGGGAGCGGGGATTTGTGATAAAGACCGGCTTCAAATTCGGCTTTGATTTTCGCGTTTACCCGCGCGGAAAAAAGCCAGGAGAAGAACACACACAGTGGGTAATTCACGTGGCAACACAAGAAGAACAGATAAGCGTGCCGAATTTTTCAAGAATGGTGCGGTTAAGCGGCAACCTGAAAACAGAGCTACTGATTGCAATTGTGGATTCAGAAGATGACGTGAACTATTACCAGTGTACGAGGATTACGCCTTAAAAAACAGCGAAAGGATTCGCTGGCAATCCGTATGTGCCCCATCTGCGATGGGGCGATAATATGCACATACTTTTGAATGCAATAAAAAAAACCAAGCAAATTGAATAAAAAAAAAGAAAAAGAAAGCAGTGACTAAACAGATTTATTCAAAGAACTGTTTAGTTTATGTTTCACTGCATCGCTCTGTTTTAGAAGTCGACTGCCCTAACAGTTTTTCTGCCGTTTGCTTTCGCCCTTTCAACTGCCCTGTGAACAAACATTTCAACCATTTTGCTCAATCCTTCTGTGGCATCGCCGGCAGTGTTCATCCCTTTAGACTTAATCATATCCTTTATTTTTGAAGTTACAACCAATGATTCTGCCATTCAAAAAACCTCCTTTTTAAGAAATAATTTCTAATTTATTTGGAAAGTAAAGAAATTTAAATGCATAACCAAAAAAAGACCAAAAAAGGCAAATTTTGGCCAAAAAAAGAGGTTTTTGAAGAAAAATGCGAAAACCCATCGCAGAAAAAAAAACTGGTAAAAAAAGGGTTAATAAACATTGTTTTCAAAATAGTTCTTTTGCCCGGAAATGTGGAAATGACGATGAATCCGACCGAAAGGAGTGAAGAAAGATGGGCGAACCGAAACCGGGCAAAAATTTTTTTACAAAAAAATCTGCCCTTCATTGCCCAACACCAATTTTTTTGCCTCAGTGCATCCAAGAATTCTTTTAACCCAGTTGTTTTAAACAATTTTGGTAAAACAGTTGGTTAAATGGGCGCTCTTGAAGAAATCACTTCAAATTTTTTGTTGTCATTTGGTTACCTGGCGCTGTTTGGAATTGTTTTTGCAGAATCAGGCCTCTTTTTTGGCTTTTTTTTGCCCGGCGACTCGCTTTTGTTCACTGCCGGACTGCTTGCATCGCAAAAAATTTTTGACATAAAAGTAGTTCTGGTTGGAGTGGCCGTTTGCGCAATTGCAGGAGACCAGGCTGGCTACTGGATGGGCCATCGGTTTGGCAAAAATTTTTTTACAAAAAAAAACTCTTTTTTGCGGAACCCAAAACACGTGGAGCGAGCCGAAGAGTTTTACAAAAAGCACGGAAAAAAAACAATCATACTTGCACGGTTTGTGCCAGTTGTGAGAACATTTGCCCCCATTGTCGCAGGAATTGGAAACATGAAATACGGACAATTCATAGCATACAATGTACTGGGCGGAACGCTTTGGACAATTCTGTTTGTGGGTGCAGGATATTTGGCAGGGATTTTCTTCCCAAAAGCAGGAGAATACCTTTCAATAATAGTGCTTGCAATAATATTTTTTTCATTTATTCCCATGGCAACAGAGTTTTTGAAAAAGCGAAGGAAAAAAAAGGTTTAAACAATTCCCAAAAAAAACTGGTTTTGGAAACGGTTTTAATTTGATTGCTGCAACTTATAAAAAATGAATTCAATCCCCAAAAAAAATTTCGCAGTTTTTTTTATTTTAGCAGTGTTCATTTCTGGCTGCAGCAAGACGCCGGCACCTTCGGCGAACAATCACGGCGAATACCACGCGCACGCAGACTTTTTAGTGCACTTGGGCGGAGAGCGGGTGGATTTTGCAAAAGAAGAATACATGAGCACGCCATACATGGAACTTAACCCATTCATGGACATGCATGACTTGAACCCAAATGTCCTGCACGTACACGACGAAGACGGAAAACTTTCGGATTTTTTTCAAAGCATCGGAATGGAATTCTCAAAAGAATGCTTTGAGCTGGGCGAAAAAAAATTCTGCAACAATGAAAATGAAACGCTGCAGTTTTTTGTAAACGGCAAACCAAACCAAGAATTTGAAAACTATAAACCAAAAGATTTGGACAAAATACTGATTTATTTCGGCGAAGGAGCACCTTCACAAGAAATTTTTGAAACAATTTCAAATCAGGCCTGCATTTACTCAGAAAAATGTGCTGCACCAGAAGGCTTTGTTGTACCAGATGAAAACTGTTCTGCCAGCAGGCCGTGCGTGCTGCCGGAATAAAAATTCTTTTAGCCGCAAGGCGAAATAGACTATAAAAAATTAAAAGGAAGGTTTAAAATATCGGTTGTCCAATATATTAGTTAAAGAACTATCACGTGGTTTTAAATGAAGTGGGACAAGCTTGCTGATGGAAAAAAATTAACTAAGGCCGCAGATGCACTAGAAAAAAACGGCTTTAAGGTTTTCGTTGTGCAAAACAGGCAAGAGGCTTTCCAGAAAGCACTTGAACTGATTCCTGCTGGCGCAGAAGTAATGGATTTGACATCCACAACGCTGGACC
>JACPKT010000137.1 GCA_016186855.1 Candidatus Iainarchaeum sp.
AAAGAAAAAAGAATTTTGTAACAATTCCAAAACAGACTTCTGAAAAATTAATGTGGCTGCTTGGGTTTTACATTGGGGACGGTTATACTGATAAGTCAAGGGTTTATTTTGCAGTGCCAAAAACTGATAAATCACACGAAAGCGTCAAAAGAGTGTTCAAAGAATTATTCGGACTGGACTTTTCTCCTGTCAGGGGGGTTGTTCTTAGGGGAAATTCTGTGGACATAGTCAACTGGTTAAAAAAAATTGGCTTTTCTGGAAGAGCAAAAGAAAAAAGAATCCCGCAATGGGTTTTCAAACTGCCGGTTGCACAAAAGCTTGCGTTTATTCATGGTTACTGGGACGCAGATGGGTATATCAGAAAAAACCATAAAAACCGTTCAATTACAAGTGCAAATAAAGCCTTATTGGATGATACAAAAAATCTTGCAATTTCATGCGGTTTGAATCCAACAAAAATTAGCCAGTGGACCAGAAAAGAAAAGCTGAAGCTTGGAAAAGAGGTAAAGGAATACACTGCCTATTTCCTTTATTTTGGGGAACAAATTTTGCAAAACCCATTGTATTTTGTTAATGTATCAAAAATTGAGGCAAAAGGAAAGCAAACAACTTACGATATTGAGGTAGAAGGAAACCACAATTTTATTGCAAACGGGATATTTGTCAACAACAGCAGGCTTACGATGAAATACCCGTCCATTTACCTGAGGGGGGAAGGCTCAAAGGCAGAAATTCTGAGCGTTGCGCTTGCAGGGAAAGGCCAGCACCAGGACACCGGGGCAAAGGCAATTCATCTTGCTTCAAACACCACAAGCACAATCACAAGCAAGAGCATTAGCAAGGACGGTGGGCGCGCAAGCTATCGGGGGCTTTTAAAGGTTGCACGCGGGTGCAAGAACGTAAAAAGCAACGTTGTGTGCGATGCACTCATTTTGGACAAGGATTCTCGAAGCGACACTTACCCTACAATTGAAGTGGACGAACCAACAGCCGCTACAACGCATGAAGCGCGCGTTGGAAAGGTAGGACAAGACCAGATATTTTACCTCATGAGCAGGGGCTTGTCAGAACAAGAAGCACTCACACTGATTGTAATGGGTTTCATTTCCCCTTTCACTAAAGAGCTTCCAATGGAATACGCAATTGAACTGAACAGGCTAATTGAAATGGAAATGGAAGGCTGTGTTGGATAGCCATTTCCACACACCATTAAAGCGACAGGGTTTTTGATGGAAACAGCAAGCGTTTCTGTAAGCGGGGTGCAGGAACTTTCAAAAAAACTAAAAGAGCCCAAATGGCTTTTAGAGTACCGGCAAAGGAATGCAGAAATTTTTTTGGCAAAGCCCCTGAAAAAAAGCATGTACTTGAATTTGTCAAAGCTTGAAGCACTGCTTGTACCGCCGACAAGGCCAGAGAATTTTTTGCCAAAAAAATTTTCCCAAAGCGGTGCAATGGTTTACTCTTGGAGCGAGGCGCTCAAACTAATTCCAAAAAAAGTTCTAGACGTTCTTTCAAAAGAGAGTGCGCCAAAAGACCAGTTTGAAGCGTTCAATAACGCGTGGTTTAATTCAGGCTTTGTGATAGTCATAGGGGAAGGCGCTAAGGGAGGGGAAATTGTTTTTGAACCGTCTTTTTCAAAAGAAGCAGTTGCAAAGGTTTTGGTGATTGTTGAAAACACGCAAAACGAAACAAAAATTTTTGAACGCTTCAAAGGAAAAGAGAAGCTTTTGCAAAACGAAACCATTTTCCTTTTGGACGGATGCAGCGTGGCGTTTTTGCGCCTGCACCAGAACTCAAAAAACTGCGGGGCACTGGTGTACCAGCAGGCAATTTTGCAGAAAGACTCAAAACTGCTTAATTCAAACGCTTGGCTGGATGGAAAACTTTTAAGGTCAAACACTTGCAATATCCTTGCAGGGCAGGGATCAGAAGTTATGCACCTCGACTTTGCACTATTAGATGGGGAGTGCCTTTTTGACATAAACAACACTTCAATGCACATTGCAACTGACACACAAGCTTATACTGAAATAAAATCTGTGCTTGCCGGAAAGGCAAAAACCGTTTTTGACGGAATGATAAAAATCCTTCCAAGCGGCCAGAGGACAAACGCACTCTTGGAGGCGCACTCAATGCTTTTAAGCGAAACCGCAAGCTCAAACAATATTCCTGGCCTTGAAATAGAAGCTGATGACGTGAAGGCAACACACTCTGCAAGCGTTGTACAGATTCTTGAAGAGCAAATTTTTTACCTGGAAACAAGAGGGATTAAAAAAGACATTGCAAAACAACTGATAGTAACTGCATTTCTTGAAAGCATTATTCTGCGGCTTCCAAAAGAATTTCACCAAGAGCTGTTTTCAGTCGTAGAGCAGAAAATGGCAAACCTTTCAAAAGTTGAAAAAAATGCTTGACGTGAAAAAAATAAAGGAAGACTTTCCAATTTTTAAAAGAGAAATAAACGGCCGCCCGCTGGTTTACCTCAACAATGCTGCAACCACGCAAAAGCCAGCACAAGTGATTGAAGCTGTCACGGATTTTTACTCAAATTATTACGGAAGCGTTCATCGGGGAACA
>JACPKT010000062.1 GCA_016186855.1 Candidatus Iainarchaeum sp.
AAAATCAAACAAACCGAACTTTTCGTTAATTTTATCAACTATTGCAACATTACCTATACTGAAGGTTACATTCTGTTTCATATGGTATCACCCATATTCAGAAGTAACCTTCAATTTTTATCAAAAAGTGGCGAAGTCAGGCAACAAACAGGCGCTTCATTTTTTCACAGTAATCCAAAATTATATGTGGCGTATTATTGCCCTGTCGTTTAGACAGAGCACGTACAGATTGCCAGCGAATCTTTTCGCTGTTTTTTCACTCGAGGTTTTTTCTGCATGCGTTTTCAAATTTTTCAAGCGTTGAATAGTTTTTCTCCAGTTTTTCGTTTGCGCGCTTCAAAACATATTTTAAATGCTTTTTTTCCACCAGTATTTCGCCTCCTTTTTTTACCGGAAAAGAAATATTGTGTGTCCCTATTATTTCAAGCAGGAACTTTCCTTCCTTTGCAACCTGTATCCCTGCCCTTTTTATCCCGCAGGCTTTTGCAATCTGCAAAATGGTTTTTGCATTTTCAAAGTCAGCGCACCCTATGTGCATTATGAACGGCTCTTGCTTTAACCATATTTCCTCCATTGTTTTTGCACAGAGAGTGCTCCAGACTTTTCCAATGCTTGCCTTTTTGTGCCATTTTGCAATGAATGCCGATTCATGCTTGTTTTCCTGCCTGTTTACCTGCAAAAGCACTATTCTTCCAGAGCAGGTGCTTGAAGTGAAAAAGTTTTTGCTTTTTGCAAAAAATTCGCATAAGGATACTACTTGCCCGTCAACCAGGTTTTCTTTTAGAGCGCGATAAAAAGTGTTTTTGTGCCTTTCTTTTACCATTTCAAACCTTGTCTTTTTTTTCCCTTTCTGCATTTTTTTCCCTTTTAAGTGCTCTTTTTTAACCTTTTTTTTGTTACAAATGGTTATGGAGAGAATGTTTAAAGCACTGTTTTTTTTGCTTTTTTTCACCCTTCAGTTTTTGGGAGCGCACGCTGACTTTTTTCTTGTGGAGCCTTTTGAGCAAAAAATTCTTGATGGCGGAGCGGCTGAAATAGGGGTTGTTTCAGGCGGGGAGACCTTTGAAATAATTGTCGCGGCTGAAAGCTCTCTTGGAGAAGGGATTTTTTGGAACAGCTTGAGTGTTGACCAGTCAACTTTGCCGACCGGCTGGACTTTTTTGTCACAATCGCCTTCTGAAAAAAGGCTTGTCTTGGCGGTCACTGTGCCTGTTGGTGCGCAAAAAAACATTTATAACCTGCAAATTGTAGCTGCAAGCGATGCGCTTGGGTTTAGCGAGTCTTTCACTGCCCGCGTGCGTGTTCGGGATGATTTGCTTAAAGTGGCGATAAATAATCCTTCACTGAACCAGTTTCCTTTAAACGGCGAAAAAACCGTTTACAACATTGTTTTAAGGAATGATTCAATTGCCCCGAATTCTTTAAAGATTTCTTCCACTCTGCAGACTGACTGGTTTGAAGTTGTCAGTGTGGAAGTTGCTCCAAAAGAAACCTTAAATGCCTCTTTTGAGGTTATTTTGCAAACCGAGGGAAAAAAGGATTTTGAGATAAAGGTTTTTTCCGATACCTCGCAAAAAGAAATCTCTTCCTTTAAATCAACCCTTGTCGTGCGCCCGACTCTTTTTGGAAAGCTCTCTGCACCCCAGAAAGGGTTTCCTTTTTTCAGCTTTTCAATTGCCCCGTTTTATTTTTTTAATTCCATGATTTTTTCTCTTTTTGACTGAGGTGTTCTTTTTTGTCAAGGGCTCTTGCAATCCAGGAACTATTGGAAAAAATAGTGGATGGAAAAATTAGAACTGCACAAGAGCTGAACAGGGAAAAAAATCTTGTTGCAAAAAAATATTCCCTTCAGACTGTTCCTTCCTCTGTTGAAATAATTTCCAATAGTCCACCGCTCGAGCGGCAAAAGTTTAGAAGCATTTTGACAAAAAAGCCAACCCGAAGTATGTCCGGCGTGAATGTTGTAGCTGTCATGACAAAACCTTATGGCTGTGTCGGCAAATGCATTTACTGCCCTGTTTCGCTTGTCCCGGGAAAAAAAACCCCAAAAAGCTATACCGGTCTGGAGCCTTCCACAATGCGCGGCCTCATGTTTAATTTTAATCCCTACAAAATCGTAGAGAACCGCCTTACACAGTATTCTGAAACAAATAATGAGGGCTCAAAAATTGATTTAATTCTTCAGGGTGGCACTTTCACTGCGTTGCCATATTGGCACCAAAAATATTTTGTAAAACGCTGTTATGACGCTGTTTTGGGAAAAACAACTCCATCGCTTTCAGATGCAAAAAAGTTGTGCGAGAAAAGCGAAAAGCGGGTTGTTGGCTTGACGGTTGAAACCCGTCCAGACTGGTGTGGAAAAAAACAAATTAATCGCATGCTTTCGCTTGGGGCAACACGAGTGGAGATTGGAGTGCAAATCCCTGATGATAATGTTTATCGGCTAATCAACCGAGGGCATTTGGTTTCAGACGTAGTGTCCTCCACACAGTTATTGAAAGACTCTTGCTTTAAAATCTGCTATCACTTGATGCCGGGGCTTTATGGCTCAACTTTTGAAAACGATTTGGAAAAATTTCGGGAAATTTTTTCAAACCCGTCTTTTAGACCCGACATGATAAAAATTTACCCTGCACTCGTAATTGATAAAACTGTCCTGCATTCCTTGTGGAAAAAAGGTTTTTTTTCCCCGATGAGCACAGAACAGGCCGCAAAACTTGTTGCGAAGCTGAAAAAATTCGTTCCAAGGTATGTTCGAATAATGAGGGTGCAGCGTGACATACCGTCAACCGTTATTGCAGCTGGCCCAAAAAAGACAAATTTGAGGCAGTTTGTAGAGTTTGAGCTTAAAAAAAGCAATTCAAAATGCAGTTGCATTAGATGCAGGGAAGTGGGGCTGACTCTGCTCAAAGGAAAAATTGACTTAAAAATGCTTGAGCCTTCCCTTGAACGCCTTGACTATGATGCAAGTGGCGGCAAAGAAATTTTTTTGTCATTTGAAGACAAAAAAAAGGACGTGCTTTTTGGTTTCTGTCGTTTGCGCATTCCTGATTCCCCTTTCAGGAAAGAAATTTCAAAGGACACGGCGCTGATAAGGGAACTGCACGTGTATTCGCGCTCGCTTCCAGTTGGTGTGGCGCCATCAGAGTCAGATTTTCAGCATCGCGGATTTGGAAAACAGCTCTTTTTGGAAGCGCAAAAAATTGCGCGCGAAGAATTTAGAGAAAAAAAGCTGCTCGTCATTTCAGGAATTGGCGTAAAAGATTATTA
>JACPKT010000129.1 GCA_016186855.1 Candidatus Iainarchaeum sp.
GGGTTCCACCAGAACGTGACCTTGTTTCCAGTGCTTGTAGTGCAAAGCTGTGCGGTTTTCACCAAATCAAACACGTCCTCTATTGCGCTAAGCGCTTTTGCCTTGTTGTTGAACTCCATGCTGTTTATTCCATTCAGGCTCACAGTGTCTTTTGGCCCCTCATCCGGAGTCAAAAAAGTCAAGTTTCCTTTTGGCGCTTCAACCACAAGGTCATTTAATTGTTGCGGGTTTGTGAAAAAAATCGTTTTCAAAAACACGTCGCCTTCCCTTATTGCCTCTGCCCATTGTACTGTGTAATTGTTTTCAAAGTTTGCTATTCCATCCTCTGGCTGCGCTTTCCTGTCAGGCGATTCATCAAAAGCGTCCGTAACAGCTGTGCCTGAAAAATCAAGGCAGGCTCCTGCACCGCTCCAATAAGAGAGCACTTCGCCAATGTTTGCGCGGTTTTCGTTTTCAATCATCCCATAAAATGCGCCGAAAGGCGCGGTGCGCTGCTCTGAATGCATTTTTAGCATCACCGGCGTTGCAACAGCCGGGAAAAATTTGATTGATGCGTTTGTTCCAGTGCTTTCAATGCTTAAAATGTTTCCGCGCAAGAGCGGGTTCACGTTCAAAGAGAAAAGGTCTTCCTTGAATTCAACGCTTGCATCAAGCAGTGCGTTTGAAGAAGTGCTGCCAAAAGTTTTTACAATCGGCGGAGAAGAATTCAAGGCAATCACGTCTTCTTCGTTTTCTTTCACAAACGATGTTCCATACCCTTGCCTTTCAAAAGAATTGTCCCGCTCAATTCCCAAAAGCCCGTCAAACGGCAGGTGGTAGAACGGGCTGTTTGGAGACGGTTCCTGCAATAAATTCAACAACACTTCAACTGTTGCAAGCGGTTTTCCGTCCATGTCAAAAAACTGCCAGTCCCCGCCCCAGTTCACAAGCAATTCCACGCGGTAAATCCCTCCCCTTGAAAGCACTGCCGGCCCGTCCACGTATTTTTTCCGAAAAGCAATTGCACCGTTTTTGTAGAACGAATTGAATCCATACCTTTGCCCTGCAGAGTTTGTTGCAAAAGAATTAAAAAAAGTGGGCGTGTCAAAAGGCGCAATCTCGTCAGAGTATTTTTGGAAGTCTTCCAAAAAGTCCTGCGAGTACCCGTCCCGAATCAAAAACGCGTTAAAAACCAGCAGTTCGTTCAAAGCCTGCCTGTCTGGAATTCTCTGCGTCCAGGTGATTTGAGGCTCAACTTCTTCCACAAAATAATCCATTGCCGGCTTGCCGTCATAAAGCTCGCTTGAGGCTGGAAGCCAGCAGCTAATTTCTGACCTAACCTGTGTCCGAAACTCAAGCGTTTTTTGCTCAAACTCTGTTGTAGCATCCAAAATCTCCACTTTTACGCTGTAATTTTGCGCACTTTGCGCAAGACCGCTTACAGAGCAGCTTTTTGCCTGCGTCCCGTTTGCAGGAATCCCGCTGAAACTTATTTGGCAGCTCTTGCTTTCACCACTAACTCCTTCTGGCGGCGTAACTGTCACCTTTACCGTTGCACCCTGCACCTGCGCTGAACTGTTGCCAACAACTGGAGTCACAGTGATTCCATTGCCTGTCGCACTGCTGGTGTAAGTGACAAGGGAAACTTTTCCTTCCGCTCCGGTTGCGGGAAGCTGTCCTGTAGCAATCCTTTGCGGGATTCCTTCCACGAGCTCTCTTGCAAGAACATCTGCCGGGTTCTCTGGGCACTTTAATTTTTCCCTGTTTTTGTCAATGAATTCGTTCAACGCGTCCAGCCTGTAATTTATTTCGTAATTGAACTGCGCTGCATCACAATACACTGCGCCGGGGTTTTTTATGTCACACGAGCCTAGGGAAAATTGTTTCCAGTTCCAGTCAAGCTTTACTTTCGGGACTGCGCCTTCTCCTGAAAAACCAATGTTTACCCCGCTCACACACGAAGAGGCGCCTTCCAGTTCAAGTGGAATCGGCTGCTCTTGTTCTGCGGTTTTAAACCTTAAGTGGAATTTTTGCTCATAGTTTTCAATTGACTGGTCGGGAATGTTGAATTGCCCGAATTTTTTTCCGTCCCGCTTGATGATTGTGGGCTTTGAATGGACGTGCTTTGTTGCACTAAAAGTTGCAATGCCGTAAGCGGGCTTTGGCTCTGCAATTCCCGTGTTTGAAAACACCACTCCGACTTCTTGCGATTCATATTCTCCGAAAACAAATGCTTCATTCGTGCTCCACTCTGCGGAAATTCCTTCTTTTTCTATTTCAACGCCTTTTGCATCGTTTTTCAAATTAATCTTCCAGTCCACAACATTGAACTGCGTGCGCTCATCGCAGGCGTCAGTTGCATCAAACAAGCCCGGCAAAAGCCCTCCAGCCAAAAAACCCAGTCCCGCAAACATTCCCTCCATTGCAAAAAACCTTCCCTCGTTAAAAGTATCGACTTTTGTATTCTTTGGCCCCTCTCCTTTTTGGGCATTTTCAGCGTTAGTTGCTTCATTTTTGAGCTGTGTTATCTCGTTTGAAACATTGTTCATGTATTCCCCTGCTTTTTGTATGTTTTCCTTTGCAACTTCAAAAACTTTTGTACCGGTGTCAACCGCGCCCTGCATATTTTTGATGTTTTCCACTTCATAGTTCTCCAAAAGTGAAAGCGCTTGGCTGCATGCTGTTGCGCATGCTTGGTTTTGCAACGCTTCACAATTAAAAATCACATTTTCAATGTATGCTGAAAGAGCCTGTTTTTCTGTAACCTGTTTTGCAACGAGGTCTTTTGTTTTCCCTAAGTTGTTTATGCCTTCACTAATAAAAGAGCTTGCACCCGAAAGGCCGCTGGCAAAACTGGTGTAGCTGCCGCTTGAACTGAACAAATTTGTGCTGCTACCGTTAAGCCTCTTGTTTGCCTCCAAAAACTGGTCATTAATTGTTGAGGTGTTGTCAAACCCTTTTTGGCCACTGTCCACAACTGAACTAAAAGATTTCAATGTGTCTTCGTGAGCAAACTGGAGCTCTTGGTTTGGTATGTGGACTCCTGCTGAGGCTTCACAGTCAAGCATTGCAGCGCTAAGAGGTCCTCCAAGTATTTCTTCAGATGCTTTGTCAAAAACATCCTTTTGTTTGCTGATTGCATCATCAACAGCACTTTTTGTAGAGTCAAGGGCTGTTTTCATTTTATCTGTTTCAACAGGAATGGTACCAACCCTTGCAGCCGCCGCCGCTTGCGATGTCTGCTGTGCTGCCTGTATTGCGCCGTTTGCGCCCAGTAGTGCGCCTGCTGCTGCGCCCACTCCGCCGCCTGCAGCGCTGAA
>JACPKT010000063.1 GCA_016186855.1 Candidatus Iainarchaeum sp.
AGAAAAACAAGAGGAATGGATTTTGGAGTGGGAAAAAATAATGCTGTCTGGACAATAGCAAAAACAATTTTAACCCTGTATTTTGTACTCGCTTTTTTGTACCCTCTCGCACTGGTTTTAGACAAGGCAGTTTTAGGCGGGCTTAACCCACAAAAAGTTTTCAGGCTTTTTTTTTCAAACAAGCATCTTTTGTGGAACTCTTTTTTCCAGGCGAGCGCTTCAACTTTTTTTTCCGCTCTCATAGGAATTCCTTTCGGAGTTCTTTTGGCAAGAAGGGATTTTCCGCTGAAAAAATTTGTGAAATCACTGACGCTGATTCCATTCGTTTTGCCATCCATCCTGGTCGTTCTAGCATTCATTATAGTATTTGGAAACAATGGGTGGGTAAACTTTTTTTTAACAAACTATTTTTCGTTTCCAGCACACATCCAGTTTTTGTATGGAATTGGAGGAGTAATCCTTGCCCACGTTTTTTACAATTTTCCGATAATCGGAAGGTTTGTTTCAAACGCGCTTGAAAACGCGGACGCCTCCATGAAAGAAGCTGCAAAAACTCTCGGGGCACGCAGGTTCAATATTTTTTTTCAGATAACAGTGCCGCAGCTGGCGCCCGCAATTCTCGCCGGCTCGTCAATAGTGTTTGTTTATTCTTTCATGAGCTTTGCAATAGTGCTTGCGCTGGGAGGAATAGAATTTAGCACTCTAGAAGTTGAAATTTACAGGCAAATCACGCGAAACCTTGATTTAAAAACCGGCGCCCTGCTTGCACTGCTCCAGTTTTTTGTGCTTTTAATTGTTTCAACAGCTTACCTTTTTTTTTCAAAAAAAATTGCGTTCAAGGAAAAGCATTTGCTGGAAAAGCCAAAAAAGCTTTTCGCAAAAACATTTTCCGGGCTTGCCGAAACAGCATTTCTTCTGGCAAGCGCCCTTTTTCTGCTTGTGCCAATACTTTCACTGTTTGTTTTTTCTGTTTCAGGCAGAGAGGGTTTTTCCCTGAGGGCTTTTGAAAAAATTTTTTTGCAAAAAAATGTTGGAGTTTTTTCAACTGCCCCGCTTTTTTCAGTTTTTTTCAGCATTGCTTTTGCCACAGCCTCTGCAGCAATCGCGACCGCCGTGGGGCTGATTGCCTCCCTAAAACAGGCAAGAAATTATTTGGTTGAAATTTTTTTAAACGCCTCAATAGCAGTCACAGTAATTTCTTTGGGTTTTGGCTATCTTCTTGCGTTTGGTTCTGGAAGTTTTCTGGCAATCGCCTTTGGCCACTCGGTTCTTGCATTTCCTTTTGCCTTTCGGGCAATTAAAAGCGCTCTCGAAAAAATCGACCAAGAAAGCATTGATGCGGCAAAAACCCTCGGAGCAAAAGACGCAGAGGTTTTTAGGTTCGTGCAGTTTCCAAGAATTAAAAGTGCGCTGTTGAGCGGGTTTGCTTTCTGTTTTGCAGTGTCTTTGGGCGAGTTGGGGCTAGTGCTGATTTTGTTTGACGGGTTTTTTCCCACAATGCCGGTGTACATTTACCGGATGATTGCAACATTTGACATTTTTGCAGCAGCCGCAATGGGGGTTGTGCTGATTTTTATTAGTTTTCTGTCCTTTTACATTATTGAGAGGTTTTCAAAAGAAGCGGCAGTGATTTGAATGAGAGTTGAACTCGAAAAAATTTCAGTCAGTTTTTCAAACTGGAAAATGCAAAATTTTTCACTTAAAGTGCCAGACGGCGGAATAACTTCAATAGTCGGCCCAAGTGGCAGCGGCAAAACCACTATCCTTCGGGTAATTTCCGGCCTACAGCACCCTGAAAGCGGAAAAATTTTTTTCGGGAAAAAAGAAGTCACAGAACTGCCTGCTGAAAAAAGAAATGCGGGCTTTGTTTTTCAGAACGAGGCATTGTTCTATCACTTAAACGTTTTTGAAAACGTTGCCTTTGGGCTTAGAATGAAAAAAGAAAAAAACTTGCAGGAAAAAGTTTTAAGGGCACTGAAGATAGTTCATTTGGCGGGTTTTGAAAACCGCAACATCCAAAGCCTGAGCGGGGGGGAGAAAAAGCGCGTGGCCATAGCAAGGGCAATTGCATTCGAGCCCGACTTATTACTTTTAGACGAACCACTCAACGGCCTTGACGCAAAACTAAAGGAAAGCACAAAAAAACTTTTGAAGGAACTACAGGAAAAAACTGGGCTTTCAATGGTTTTTGTCACGCACGACATTGACGAGGCGTTTTATCTGGGGGACGAAATCGTGGTAATTAACAGTGGAAAATTAGAGCAGGCGGGAAGCCCAAAAGAGATTTTTTTGCGCCCAAAAAACGGTTTTGTAAAAGAATTTGTATCAGATTATTTGCTTGTTAAAGGAAAAATTGCAGACGGAAAAATAGACGCAAAATTTTCCTTTAGCGCAAAAAAAGAAAAAGGAACCCCATTTTTTGCAGTTAAAAAAAACAACTACAAGTTTTTGGAAAAGTGAATAATTCTTTCGGGTTATTTTCTCTTTTCTATTGCTTCTCTCACGCGTTCTTGTGCGATTTCGTTTGCGCTGTGCCGAAGGATTCTTTCCTTTTCAAATGCGTCATCAAGGATTATTTTAAGCTGGGAAGTGATTTTTTGCTCCACAAGCTCAAACATTTTTTGATGGCTAAACCCCTTGTATTCAGCATAGCTTGAAATCACTCCGCCGGCGTTTGCAATGATGTCTGGAACAACGAGCACCTCTTTTTTGCCTAGCGCTTCCTCTACTTCAATGCTTGCAGGAATGTTTGAGCCCTCCACTATGAGTTTTGCCTTTATTTTTTTCACGTCAGGCATTTTAATCAAATCCGGCAGTGCCGCTGTAATAAAAATGTCCGCATCTATTTCAAGAAGGCTTTGGCTTGACAAAACTTTTCCCGGCCTATAGTTGACTACGCTTCCGGTTTTCTTTTTTACTTCCACAAGTTTTTTGAAATCAATTCCGTCAGAATTGTGGATTGTTCCCTGCGAATCAGACACGCCGACAATTTTTACGCCAGCTTCTTTCAAGTGCTTTGCGGCAAACTCTCCGACGTTTCCAAATCCTTCAATTATTGCGGTTGCGCCCTCCAAATAAAGGTTGATGTATTTTGAAGCAACCTTTGTGGCGTGAAATACCCCAAAGCCCGTTGAGCCAAGCTCATGCGGGATGCCGCAGTTGGAACCGTCAGACAGACACATTTTGGCGGGCTTGCCTGTTGCAGCATTGTGCGCTCCGTTTGCCTTTACAAACCACTCCATTTCCCGCTCCGCAGTATTAATGTCGGGCGCGGAAATGTATTCTGAAGGGCAGACAGATTTAATTGCCCGCGAAAACGACTCGATTATTTGTTTTTTCTTTTCAATGGAAATTTTTTTTGCATCAGCAATTATTCCGGATTTTGCGCCCCCAAAAGGCAGGTCTGCAAGCGCGGTTTTAAAAGTCATTGCCCTTGCAAGGCGTGCAACTTCGTCAACCGACACACTCGGAGTCATTCTTATTCCGCCCTTGCCAGGCCCCCTTGCAGTATTGTCAATCACTACAAAGCCCTGCATTCCAACCATTGGGTCATAGACCTGAAGGATTTTTTCCGGCCCAAATTCGTCAAAACTAACCATTGGCTCACCTCTGCTTTTGGCAATTATATCCAAAATCAATCCAATAATTTAAAAAAACGAACAGATTAACAAATTGGCAGAAAGTAAAATTATTTTATATTTCATTTGCCAATTTGTTAGTTTACAATCTGTATGTGTGCCATCTGCAATGGCACGATAATATATTAAAAACACTTAAATGCAGAAATTAGTTTATGCATTTTAAGTTTTTTGTCGAAATACTCCGGCCGATAAATTGCCTGATGGCGGCATTAGCGGTTTTTATCGGTTATTTGGTTGCTGGAAAAATTTTTGCACTTGACTTGCAGGTTTTTTTTGCTGCCCTCTCAGCTTTCCTCATTTGTGGGGCAGGGCAGGCAATAAACGATTTTTTTGACCTTGAAATAGACAAAAAAATTAGGCCAAAAAAAATCCTTCCATCAAAAAAAATGGCGCCAAAAACAGCATTAATCTATTCAGTGATTTTGTTTTTGGCAGGAAATTTTTTCGCTCTTTTGATAAATTTTCACACTGCAGCCATTGCATTAAGCGCAAGCACGCTGCTGATTCTTTACTCTGCATTTATCCAGAAAGAAAAATTCTTTGGAAACATTGTCGTCTCACTTTCAACAGCGCTCACGCTGGTTTTTGGCGCAGCAATTTTGCAAAAATACGAAACAGCTGCTTTGCTTGCCGCAAGCGCGTTTTTTGCAAGCATTGGACGGGAAATAATAAAAGACGTTGAGGACAAAAAGGCAGACAGGGGCGCAAAAAAATCTGTTCCGATGGTTTTAAGCAAAAAACACACAAATGCAGCCGTCCTTTTGTCATATACATTGGCAGTTTTAATCGCATTATTTGTTTGGGCCATAAAATTAATTGAAAATTTTTATTACCCTGTTTTAATACTCGTGTCAGCAATTATTTTTGCAAAATCGTTTTTGCTTTTGACCAATGATGATGCGAAAAAAGCACAGCTTTTTAGCAAAATCGCAATGCTTGTTTCACTTTTTGCATTCCTGACAGGTGCATTTTGATGAGAGGCGAAATTCTTGCAAAACTGTTCCAATTGCTTGAAAAAAAAGGCTTTCTCACAAGCTCGTACATTCATTCAAACAACTGCTTTGACATTGCAGCAAAAAAAGAAAAGCTGTTGTTGTTGATTAAAGTTTTTGAAAACATTGACGCCGCAAGACCAGAGCAGGCGCAGGAATTGAGAAAGCTTGCAATTGCACTAAATGCAACAGAACTCATTATTGGTGAAAAAAGCAAGGCGGGGCAAATGCTTGACGGGGTTGTTTATGAAAGATACGCAATAAAATGCATTACAATAAACTCTTTCAAGGATTTTTTGAATCAGCAACTGCCAAAGGCCTGGAAGTTCAAGGGAAAAACTATTGCAGAGCTTGACAGCGAAAAACTAAAACAGATTAGAAAATTAAAAGGCTTAACACTTTCAGGTTTAGCACACACTCTCAACCTTGCGCCAAAAACTATCCACGGTTATGAAAAAGGAGAAAACTCTTCGCTTGAAATAGCTAAAAAACTTGAAAAAATCCTTTCAACAAGCCTAATCAAAGGAATTGACCTGGCGCAAAAAAAAGAACAAGAAGAAATTTTTGAAACACACAGCAAAGACCCAGTATTTGAAAAAATCTCAAGTCTTGGACTGGAGCTTGCGCTATTTGAACACGCCCCCTTTGAAGCATTCAGCCATCCAAAGGAATCACTTTTAATCAGCAAAGCAGGGCAAAGAATTGATGTAAAAAGAAAAGGGCTAAGATTAAAGGAAACAAAAAAAGTTGTGCGGGCAGATTCAGTGATAATCGCAAAAAAATTCGAGAAAAAAAGCACTGAAAACACTGCAGTCATAGAAGAAGAAGAGCTTGAATCATTTTCAAAGAAAAAAGATTTTTTAGAAACAATCAAGGAAAGGGAAAAAAAAAGGAAAAGCCATTGAAACAGTGGCTGCAATTGGAAGTGAAAAAGTGAAAGAAGAGTTTTTTGGGCAAAAAAGAAGCGAGCTCGCACAGTTTATGAAAAGCACGGGCGCAATAAAAACAAGAGAAGTTGAAAACGCTTTTTTGAATGTTAAAAGGGAAATTTTTGCGCCAAAACACCTGCAAAAAGAAGCATATGATGACAACGCTCTTCCAATTGGCTTTGGGCAGACAATTTCACAACCATCCACAATCGCATTAATGCTTGAAATGCTTGCGGCAAAATCCGGGCAAAAAGTGCTTGAAGTGGGCAGCGGCTGCGGCTACGTGCTTGCACTGTTAGGAGAACTTGTTGGAATAAAAGGAAAAGTTTTTGGAATAGAAGCGGTAAAAGAACTTGCGGAAATTTCAAAAAAAAATTTAAAATCGCAAGGTTGCAAAAACGCAAAAGTATTCCAAGGAGACGGCTCAATTGGCCTGAAAAAATACGCGCCGTTTGACAGAATACTTGTCAGCGCTGCCTGCCCGTTTTTTCCCAAATCATTGTTTGACCAGCTAAAAGAAGGCGGGATTGGAGTAGCACCAGTTGGGGACAAGGGCACTCAAATGCTGCAGGCAGTGGCAAAAAAAAACGGAAACCCGCTAAAATCCGATTACATTGAACACTATTTTGTTTTCGTCCCGCTGTTAGGAAAAGAAGGCTTTAGAAATGAATTACTATAATGCACTCAAATACCTTAGTTCTCTAAAAGAAAAAAACAAAAAATTCTTTTTAAAGCCAATGCAGGAACTTGTAAAAGCGGCCAATCTGAACCTTTCACGGTTACGGATAGTGCACGTTGCAGGCTCTGACGGAAAAGGAAGCACAACCGCATTCATTTCAAGCATACTCAAAGAAAACGGTTACAGGGTTGGAACCTACACTTCCCCGCACCTGGTTTCAATTCGCGAAAGGATAAAAATAAATGGAAAAAACATTTCAGAAAAAGATTTTGCAAAAAAAATTTCTGAAATAAGAAATGCCTCAAAAAAAATGAAAAATACCCCGAGCTATTTTGAAACAGTCACCGCTGCCGCACTCAAACATTTTTTGGAAAAACAAGTGGACTTTGCAGTCGTGGAAGTCGGACTTGGAGGAAGGCTTGACGCAACAAACATCCTGCATGGACTGGTGAATGTGATAACCAACATTTCGCTTGAGCACACGCAAGTGCTCGGCAACACAATCCAAAAAATCGCATGGGAAAAAGCGCATATTATAAAAGAAAACTCTTTCACTGTTGCCTTCAAAAAAAACCCAGGCTTTCCAACAATAAAAAAGTTTGCAGAAAACAAAAACTCAAAAATGATTTCACCAAGTTATAAAATAATTTTTTCAAACGACAAAATGCAAAAATTTGACCTACTTGAGCCGTTTGTTTTAAAAAACGCGGCAATAAAAATGCTTGGAGAATTCCAGGTTGAAAACGCTTCGCTTGCACTTTCGGCGGTTTACTGCCTACAAAAAACCGGCCATAAATTTGAAAAAAAAGCAATTTTAAACGGGCTGAAAAAGACTTTGTGGCCTGCACGACTACAAATAGTGCAAAAAAATCCTTTAACAATAATTGACTCCACGCACACCGTGCGCGGAGCACAACTGCTGAAAAAAACACTGGAAAGACTCAGCTACAAAAAGCTTGTTCTCGTGTTCTCTTGCCTAAAAGATAAAAACTTTGAAAAAATCCTCAAAACAATTCCTTTTGAGACACTGATTGCTACAACAGTTAATTACAAGCGTGCACTCAACCCAAAAAAAATC
>JACPKT010000151.1 GCA_016186855.1 Candidatus Iainarchaeum sp.
AGAACTGGAAAAACAGGGCTTGCAATTATTTTTCCGGAACTTGACTTTTTAATCCAAAGAAACTTAAGCCCTCAAATGGCCCAAGAATTTGACCAGATGCTAAAGCACTTTTCGGAAACAGAAATAGGCTTTGCCGCAAGCGAGGTAAAAGAACTTGACCTGCCGGAAGAAATCGAAAACATTGCCGAAGTCAAAGCAAACATTATTGAAAAAAACGATGCAGGCATACAGCTCAAAGGGCGCCAAAGCTACAGAGTGTTCCTGCGCCCAGCGCTCTCAGCGTGCACTGAAGGATGACTGTAACATTATTTTTTGTGCCTTTTTTTCGGCTTTGCAGTCCTTTTTTCCAAGTGCTCTGCGCGTGGTTCTGGCCTATGGCGCAATAGCTGGAAAACGTCTTTTCTTGTGACAAACTGGAGCGGGTCAATCGTGTTCACAATGTACTTTATTTCTTTCACGTCCTCGGCTCTTGCATATGTTTCGCCTATTTCTTCAATTCGGTTCCGCAGCTCAATCAATTGGTTTGAAATGTCCTCAAACGCAGCGCTAAATTTTGGATGGTCAGTCCTTTCCTCGACGCTGACCAATTCGCCGTTCCCGCCACCGCCCATATTTCCTTCAAACTCTTTGAGCTTTTTGTTGAGCACTAAAAGGTTTCTTCCAAGAATTTTTTCGTTGCGAACAAGATACCTCATTTTTTGGGTAATAATCAGAATGCTTGAATTGAGAGCGCGGATATCAGCGTTCATTTTTGAAAGAATTGCCCCGAGTTTTTGAGCCCCGCCGCCACGCTCTGGACGCTCATGTGGCATAAAAAACCATTAAATTTAATATGAATCGATGCTTAAAAGCATATGCATGGAAACCACAGGCATACTGCTTGACGCGGATTATTTTTCTGGAGAAAACAAAAATAGCATTATTTCCCTTTTTGTGAAAACAAAAGAAAAAATAGAAAAATTTACCCAGCCGGATTTCCACCCGTACTTTTACGCAATAGTTGACAACGCAAAAAAACGGTTAAAAGAAATAAAAGAGATGGGATTTGGGCAAGAAAAAAGCGCTCCCCTCGAAGTTATCTGGGAAAAAAAAGAAAACGCACAAAACTCGCTGAAAATATTTTTCAAAAGCACGCAGGACTTGGTTGAGGCCAGAGAGGCAATAAAAAAGCTTGAATTTGTAGAAGAAATCAGAGAATACGACATTCCTTTCACCAAAAGGTTCCTCATCGACAATGCGTTAGAGCCAATGAACGGCATAAAAGTAACCCACAACGAAAAAAACGAAATAAAAAAAGCAGAAGTTGTTGAAGAAAAAAACCCTCTTGAAAAATTGAAAATGGCCTCATTTGACATCGAAACATATTCGCCTGAAAGGTTTTCAAACCCGGAAAAAGACCCCATTATTTCAATTTCGCTTTCAACCAAAAACAAAACAACGGCTTTTTTGTGGAAAATAAAAACGCAAAACGAAAACGCACAACACTTTGAAAGCGAGAAAAAAATGATTTTAGGGTTTTTTGAAGAGCTCAGAAAAGAAAACCCAGACATTATAGTGACCTACAACGGCGACCTCTTTGACTTCCCGTACATCAAAAAACGGTGCAGCACTCTTGGAATTGACTTAAAAAAAGAGCTTGGATACGAAATGAAAGAGAAACGAAAAGGACTCGAGTTTGCGGTAAAACTAAAAGCAGTCCAGCACGTGGACGCTTACCAGCTTGTTCGAATCCTTAACCGGTTTGGCTCAATCAAACTAATAAAATTTGACCTTGAGTCAGTGAGCGAAGCACTATTCAGAAAGCCAAAAGAAAAAGTCACAAACATTGAAATCAACCAAACATGGGAAAGCGGTAAAGGCGTTGACCGGCTAATACACTACAACAAAGAAGACGCAGAGGCAACCCTCAAAATTGCAGCCACTTTTTTGGACCTTTTCGTGGAACTAAGCAGGCTCGTGCACAGCACACTATTTGACTCTACAAGGGCTTCAGCCTCACAACTTGTAGAGGATTTGCTGATTGAAAAATCCTTTCAGAACAATTTTTTGATTCCAAACAAGCCCACCGAAGGCCAAGTAAAAGCTAGAATGCTACAGACATTCAAGGGAGGGTATGTAAAAGAGCCGATTGCCGGCCTGCACGAAAACATTGCAGTCCTGGATTTCCGCTCGCTCCACCCATCAATAATGATTGCACACAACATCAGCCCAGAGCAATTAAAGTGTGAACACGAAAGTTGTAGGAATGGAAAAAATCTCTCGCCGGATAAAGACTGGTTCTGTGAAAAAAACAAGGGCTTTCTGCCAATGATTCTGGAAGAAATACTGCAAAAAAGAGTGAAACTGAAACAACAAATGAAAAATGCAAAACAGGAATCGCAAGAACACAGGGTGCTTGACGCGCGCCAGCACGCACTCAAAATACTCCTGAACTCGCACTACGGTTACCTTGGATACGCGCGCAGCCGCTGGTATTCCCGCGAAAGCGCACGCGCAATCACGGCATGGAGCAGGCACTACATTAGGGAAATTAATCACAAGGTAGAGAAAGCCGGATTCACACCGCTTTACACTGACACAGACTCGAGCTTTTTAATAGTTCCAAAAGAAAAGACAAAAAAAGACGTCCTTGATTTCGTGAAAAACGTAAATTCCGAGTTGCCGGGTGCAATGGAGCTCGAATTTGAGGGAATTTACCGGCGCGGAATTTTTGTGACAAGAAAAGTTGGGGGCGCGGCGGCAAAAAAAAGGTACGCGCTAATGGACTTTGAAGGCAATCTCACAATAGTCGGATTTGAATACGTGCGCCGTGACTGGGCAAACATTGCAAAAAAAACCCAGCGCGAAGTCCTGCACGCACTGCTATCAGAGGGAAACGCGCAGAAAGCAATTAAAATAGTCAAAGAAGAAGTGAAAAAAATCAAAGAAGGAAAAGATGAAAAA
>JACPKT010000152.1 GCA_016186855.1 Candidatus Iainarchaeum sp.
ATAATAATTGGCTTGGTTTACTTTGGAACCACTTCAGAGCATTTGGAAAAATGGAGAAAAGAGCACAGGGGGCTAATGCGCTTGCTTATAGGCCTGTTTTTGGTTGGGCTCGGAGCATACATGCTTTGGGCAGTAATTTAAACCAGCCATCGATGAATTTTGGGAACGCAATGTGGGCAATTTTTTGTAGCAGCAATCTTTAAAATCAAGTCGTATTTTGTTCTTTGATGGTTGAATGAATATTGTTTTAATCGGCCCACCCGGAACTGGAAAAGGGACAATGGCTGATTTGATTGAACAAGAGTTTGGCGCAAAGCACATTTCTGCCGGAGACCTGCTGCGCGAGGAAGTGAAAAAAAAGACCTCTCTTGGAAAAAAAGCAGAACCGATAATGAAGGCTGGAAAGCTTGTAGATGACGAGCTTGTAGCACAGATTGTAGGCAAGCACGTTCTGAAAAACCAAAAACAAGGCTTTGTTTTAGACGGGTTTCCAAGGACACTAAAGCAGGCACAAATTCTTAACAAGCTTTTTTTAAAAAAAAAAGTAAAACTCGATTTCGTATTGCTTATTGAAACTGACCAAAAAGAAATAGTCCGCCGGCTTAGCGCTCGCAGGCAGTGCCCAAAATGCAACAAAATTTTTGGCCTCAATCTTCGTCCAAAAGTTGATGGAAAATGCGACAATGATGGAAGCCCCCTTTTTTTGCGCGATGATGACCGGCCAGAAGTGGTGAAAAAAAGACTAGAAGTTTACGTTCAAAACGCAAAAGAGCTTATAGAATTTTACAAAAAACAAGGGATAGTGAAAAAAATTGACGGAAACTTGGAGCCAAAAGAAGTGTTTTTGCAGATAAAGCAAAAAATAATGGGGACAAAAAAATGATTGCAGAAATCAAAAAATTCTGGCTTTACGCTCTGGCATTCATAGCACTCAATTTTGCATTATTGTTTTTTGCATCGCTTTTATCCCTGCCCGTGCAGACAGAAGACATCACTGCTCCCCTCATGCTTTTTTTTCAAATAATAATTGTAATTTCGTCTTTTTTTCCTTCACTGCTTGTAACCCTTGCGCTTTCAAGGAAAACAAAAAATTTTGGGGAACAATTTACGGTGGTGTTTTTTTCAGCGCTGGTTTTTTCAATTTTAATCGCTGGCTTTTCCATTGCCACAGTCATGTTGTTTGAAGAACAAGAGTGGGAAAAAGGCTATCTTGATGCAGTGCTGGTGCTGCCGGAAGAAATATCCTTCGAGCAGTTCAAAGCGCTGACATTTTTTGAAATATTAAAAGAATTTTTTTCAGCAACCATGCAAAACCTTGGGGCGGCATTTTTTGGCCTTGCCGCTGCAAGAAAAATTTTTGGGGAACGCGCTTGGTGAAAGTGGTTGTGGTTGGAAGCGTTGCGCTTGACTCTGTGAAAACGCCTTTCGGAAAAGCAGAAAATGTGCTCGAAGGAAGCGCAACGGACGCGGCCTATTGTTCCAGCTTTTTTGCAAAAACAGGCATTGTTGGAGTTGCGGGGCAGGATTTTCCAAAACGGCACATTGAATTGCTTAAAAAAAAAGGAATTGACATAGAAGGCCTTTCAGTCGTTGACGGAAAAACCTTTTACTGGGAAGGATTTTATGAGTTTGACTTAAACCAGGCCCACACCATTAAAACCGAGCTGAACGTTTTCCAAAACTTTGAACCAGTCCTCCCGGAAAACTATAGGGCAGCAGATTTTTTGTTTTTGGGAAACATTTCGCCAAAACTCCAATTAAACGTGTTAAGCCAGATGAAAAAACGCCCAAAGCTGGTTGTAAGCGACACAATGAACTATTACATTGAACGCGAAAAAGAAAACGTCCTGAAAGTGGTAAAAGAGGTTGACATTGCGCTCATGAACGACTCTGAGGCGCGCGAACTGTTCAAAACCCCAAACCTCGTGCAGGCAGCGCGGAAAATACTTGCACTCAATTCAGATTACGCAATAATAAAAAAAGGCGAGAACGGCAGCATCATGTTCACAAAAAACTCGCACTTTGCGGCTCCCGGCTACCCTCTTGAAAACGTTGTCGACCCCACGGGCTGCGGGGACTGCTTTGCGGGCGCACTTATAGGATACTTGGCAAAAAAAGGAAAAGTAAGCGAAAAAGAAATCAGGCGCTCAATGGTTTACGCCTCCGCAATGGCATCCATCAACGCGGAAGGATTTTCGCTGAACGCATTAAAAAACGCTTCAATGAAAACCATAAATGCGCGCGCAAAAGAGTTCAAAGGATTTTTAAAGTTTTAAAAGCGACGGCAGACAACAAAAAATTTTTTGAACAAAAACAGTGCCAAAATATTTTGGCATTTGTTTTTATGCTTTCATGTCTTCTTCCAAAAACCCTCCTTGCTCTTTTAATCACAAAAAGAAAGAATCGTCCAACAAATTAAACAAGACATAAGCCACGCAAAATCTATATATTCCTTTAAAACAACAACCACTGTATGATGATTGATAGATTTGGATTGGTTCAAAAAGATTCCATTGATGTACCGCTATGCTGTTGCGGTTTTTACTTTTGTTGCAGCAGGTTCACTATTGTTTTTTCCCAGCCCTGAATTTCTGGCGCACTTGTTGGTTGCGATTGTTTTTTCACTGGTTTTTGATATCGCATTCGGATATATTAAAAACCGTAAACTGCACAGCCCCTACTCTGCATACATTACAGGAATTATAATAGGTTTGTTGCTTAGCCCTTCTTTTGATTTTCTTCATGTTTTGCTTGTTTCATTCTTGGCCATCGGGTCAAAGCACTTGGTCAGGTGGAAAAACAGGCATATTTTCAACCCTGCCGCCTTTGGGCTGGTTTTTGGGAGCCTGATTCTGCCCGTTAATGTGAGCTGGAATGGTGTTTCCAGCCTTTTACTTATTGTGCCCTTGGGCTTGGCACTGATGCATTTTACCAAAACATATGCGACAGGGCTAAGCTTTTTTATTTCGTTTACTGCAATCCTTGTTTTTCAAGCATTTGTTTGGGAAAACAACCCCATAATAATGCTTAACAGCCTGGTCTTTATCGGCACCACCATTTTTTTCGCCTTTTTCATGGTTGTTGAGCCGAAAACATCTCCTGGTGCAACGTCCGCTAAAATGCTTTTTGGAGCCCTGGTTGCACTGCTATGCTTTTCCTCGCTTTCATTTGCCCCAGAATTATTCCCTCTTTTGGGCCTACTTGTTGCAAACGCCCTAAGAGGACAAGTAACATTTCTCGCTCAATTGATCCCTAAAACAACGGCCAAATTCATAAAAGCATGATTCAACGAAAAACAATTCCACCCAAACAGTAATTGCTTAGCCAAGTGAAGCGATTGCCTGTTTTTCCAGTTGCTGGAACAGGTTTTGTTTGTTGTTTCGGAGGGTTTGGAGTCGGATAGTAGGGTGGCTGTGTTTTTTGCTCCTTTTTTGCTTCTGGAACCGTTGCTTATATTTCTTATGACAACGAGTTTTCTGAGTTCTCTTTCGCTGATGTTGTTTGTAAGGTCAACATCGTAACATTTTTATATAAAATTAAAAACGGGGCGCGGTCCACTTTTGTTGTCACAAAGAATAATTGGTTTTTTGGTTAAAATCTTTTCGGTTTTTCTTATTACTGGTATTTATGGCCAAAAAAACCCCGTTGTTTGAAGAGCATAAAAGGCTTGGCGCGGTCATGGTTGATTTTGGCGGCTG
>JACPKT010000153.1 GCA_016186855.1 Candidatus Iainarchaeum sp.
AGAATTAGTGGATTTCCAAAACAATCAAACTTATAAAGTTGAAGAAAGCTTTTTTGAAGCAATGGTTTTGCCAGTCCGCACTGCAGGGGAAAAAGTAAATCTTCAAATAATACTCATAATTTCGCGTGGAAAAATTCTTTCAATAAGTGCAAGCGAGGCTGAAGCAACCACTGATTGATCTTTGCATTGGCTATTCCAAAAATTCAACATTTTTCAATAGTTTAAAATGGTGGTCACCAGTTACCACTTTTGCGTTTATTTTTCTTGCAGTGGCAAGGATTATTGCGTCAGCCAAACCGAAATTGTTCTTGTATTTTTTTCTTACAAATTTTTTTATCTTTCCTGCAGACAAAGCAAGTTCGGAATTTAAATCAATAATGCTTGATTTTCCCAAAATAAAGTTCAGTTGTTTCTCAAAATCTTCATTATTTGTTGAATATTTATATGAAAGCTCTGCTACAACTATTGCAGGAGTAATGCATTCTTGGGTTTCCAAAAAATATTTCGCTTTTTCGCCACTGAGTGTTCCTTTGAAGTATTCTATCCAAGCATGGCTATCTAAAACATATTTAAAGGTCATGGAAGTCTTCTTCATCTCTTTTAAATTTTTTAAGTTTTGGGTAAGCTCCAAAAAGACTTTTTGGAATTTTTACCTCTTTTTCGGCCATTTTTATGATGGCTTTATCGTACGAGCTGACGCTGTATTTTTTCTTTACTTTATCCAAAACGTTGACGGTTTTCCTCTTTACTTGGATAGTGGTAGTATCATTCATTTAAATCACCAATAAAGTTATAGCTATAACTATATTTAAATTTGTTGGCGCTTTTTTTTGAACTATATTTTATACTTTCTTTTAATAGGTCTAAACTCCAAGAATGTTAAAATTAAAAAATAAATCAACCCCCACCCGGCTATTTGTGCTGCATTTGTCTCATAGAAAGATTGAATAAAATTGGCGGAATTTTCTGTAAAAAATCATTCATCTTTTTTCAGTTCCGCTATTGCCTGGGCTATGTCACCGCCGTTTTTTTCAAGCGCTTCTTTTGCCTTTTCCTCTGAAACGCCGGCGCTTTGCGCGACCATTTCAATGTCTTCTTTTGGGATTCTTGTGCTTTCCTCTTTTGCAGTGCCCATTACGGTGTAAGCTTTTTGCCCTTGGATGTCGGTTGCAGTTATTTGCGGGTTTTCAATCACAAGCCGTTTGTCCTTTAATTCAAAAATCACCCTTTCAGCCTCTATTTCTTCTGTTTTGATGCCCATTTGGCGCATCATGCCCTGCAATTGTTTTGGATTGATTCGCCCCATTCCCGGAAACATGTGCTATCAAATAAGCCAAGTGTGCAATAATGATTATAACTTTAATTAAATGAACTAAATTTTAGTGAAAAATGCCAAAAAGAAAAAACCAGTAGAATTTCGTCTGCCAAAAGGCATGCCGAGGAGAAATCCCCTGCTGTCTGGTTACATGACACACACTTAAAACCCCTAACCTTATTTCCCTCGCAATCCACCGAATCTTCCGCTGATTCAACTTCTTCATGATTTCTGGTTGCCAAGAAACAAATTTACGAAGGACATTAATTCGGGATAAAACCGGTTTTTATTTGCTCAAAAAGGTTTATTAACCTCTTTTTGCCTTACTTTTTTTATGCTAATTCAAAGGTATATTGCTGTCCTGCTGAAAGCAGGACATGTATGCGTCGTAACAAATTGGCAGGAGAATATAAATTATTGTTCTTTTGCCAATTTGTTAAAACCATCGCAAGGGTTTTTTTGATGGGTAAAATCATTTCTTCTTTTGAGCATTTTGAGAAGCTTTTCCCGCAATCGTTCAATGGCAGTTCTGGAGAGAGGGTGGAAGCGCTGAAAAACTATTTTAAGAACGGCGGCGTGGTTTCGCTTGCAAAAAGCCCAAAGCAGGGCTGGCCAAAGCTATTGTATCCTGGCACTGCAAGGGTTGAAGAGCAAATAAAAGACGTTGAAAAGCTCAAAGGCATTTTTGTGAAAAAACAGCGTGACTGGCAGGTAAAGGCAGTGGGTGCAAGAATTTATTATTTGAAAAACGAGGTGCTAAAGCTTTCAGAGCCGCTTTACTGGAAGCATTTGGGAAAATTCTTGTTTGACAAGGACTACAAGGAGGACGCGCTACTTGTAAAGCTTCCAGCAAGCCTTGTTGTAGACAAGCGCTGGAAGCCAATGATTAAAACTTTTGTCAACGACACAGAGTACAGAAAACAGCTTGTTGAAACTGTCCAGCACTCTTTTGTGTACGAAAAAAACAAGGAGCTTGCACTGTATGCAAAAGAATTGCAGGAATTCCGCAAGGACATTTCAAGCAAAAAACTAGGGCAAATAAACGAAAAAATCGCTTCCCTTGACGGCGAACTCAAAACGCTGCAAGAAATTCTCAAGTGGGCCAAAGAATAAATTCTTCCACTTTTAATCCGTGGCGGAAATTTTCCTGCATTTTTTCGCACAGGAAATGAGGTGTGCTTCTTTTTTGTTTTTAAACCCCTTTAGGCAGTTTTGTGTTTGAGGTGGTTTGAAATGGTTGAATCAAAATTGCTGGTTTTTGTTCCGGGGAACTATAAACCTTTCAGCATGTTTGGGCGCATTTTAAAGCGCTCATGATTTTGTTTTAAAAATTTATCAGGAGGAGAAAAATATGGTTGGAAAAAATTTTCCAGTGCACCGAATTTCTGTTGGCGGAATTCAGGTGGCAATTTGGGAAAATGAATCAAAGGAAGGGAAAACATTCAATACCGTTACGCTTGATCGGCGCTACAAGGTGGGAGAAGAGTGGAAAAGCACTAACTCTTTTAAAGTGAATGATTTGCCAAAAGCCTCCCTTGCGCTCCAAAAAGCGTTTGAGTATTTGTCCCTCAAAGAAACAGGGGCGCAAGCAGCGCAAGAACTTGTTTAAAATTTTCCCCTGCACTGGTTTTTCATGGATGTTGAAAAAGAAGTGCTTTTGGCAAACAGTTTTAGCGATTTCAATCCAATGCAAAAAAAAGCCCTAAACGCAGGGCTTTTTGACAAAAGCATTGTAGTGAGCGCTCCAACAGCTGCAGGAAAAACCATCATTGCAGAACTCTGCACACTGAATTCTGTGATTAATAATTCAAAAAAAGTGGTTTACACTTGCCCGCTGCGCGCGCTTGCATCAGAGCACTATAAGGATTTTAAAAAAAAGTATTCAAAAAAATTGAACATTCGAACCGCAATTTCTACTGGTGATTTTGACTCTTCTTCAAGCTATCTGCAAAACTATGATGTTATTTACTGTACGTTTGAAAAAATGGAAAGCCTTATTCGCCACCGCGCAAACTGGCTTTCTTTCATCGGACTGCTTATTGTGGATGAAATCCACGAGCTTGATTCTGACCGCGGCCCCACAATTGAAATGGCTGTCACAAAGCTTCGACTGCAGAACCCTTCTTTAAAGTTTTTGGGCTTGAGTGCCACAATTCCAAATGCAAAAGAGATTGCAGGCTGGCTGAATGCAACGCTCGTTGAGAGCAATTTTCGTCCAGTGAAACTTCTTGAAGGGGTTTTTTTTGACGGGGTAATTGATTTTAAAAGCGCACAAGAAGAAATTGTGGCAAAAAAAGATTCACTTGAATCCATTGTTTTGGATACGCTGAAAAAAAACAAGCAGACGCTTGTTTTTGCAAACACGCGCAAAAGAAGCGAGTCAATGGCAAGGCATTTGTCAAGCCTGACTGCAAAAGTTCTATCCCTTGAAGAGAGAGCAAAACTCGAAAAAGCGTCAAAAAAAATTCTCAATGCATTGGAATCTCCAACAGAGCAGTGCAGAATCCTTGCGGGCGCAGTG
>JACPKT010000154.1 GCA_016186855.1 Candidatus Iainarchaeum sp.
CCATTGTCCTCAAAAACATTTATTTTGCAGGGCATGCAGAGGGAAATCAACTTGTTTTTGTTCAGGAACTGGTTTGCGTATTTGCCGGAGCAAATTTCAATTATTTTTAATGGCTTTTGCTCGAATCCTTTTGCGGCAAGCCTTTCCTTTACGTCATAAATCTGGAATAAATTCCAGCCTTTTTGCTCGACTGCTTTTAAAACCGAGACAACCGCTTCGTCAAGGTTTTTGCTTGTTTCAACTATGTAAGCAAAGTCCTCTATTTTTATTGTTTATCACTTTTTGGTATTGTTTTCCAAGATTTGATTGCCCATAAGAAAACTAAAGCAATTAAGCCGATTAATAGGGCAGTGTAGAGAATGCTTTGGATGTTCCAGTAACTAAAACCGGTTCCGGTCCATAAGTTTTGCTGGTTCCAGTTGTTCATCATCCATGGCCCCATCATTCCACCAGAACCCATCATTGCAGGTCCGCTTACGCCGTATCCAACGTACAGGTTTTCATTGCAGTAAATTCTTTTTGCCATATTGATATGCACTTGTTTCAGGCTTTCAGAGCCTTCTCCACCCATCATTTGGTCCATAAACTCGTGTGCTTGTCCGGGATGCATTTGTTCCATATAATAGTCGCCAATTGCTTCAAGTTGTTCATCAGAAAGATTTGCGCAACTTGCGCCAGATTCTATAAGTTGTTTTATTTCGTCAAAATTATGTTTTTGTGCAAAAGTAATTCCAGAATTTAACAGCAAGAGGATTATTGTTGCCAATATTTTTTTCTGCATGTTTTTTTCACCTCAAATTTTTAACCATTTTTTCGTTTTTCATTAGTTTTTCTGCCAAAACTTCTCTTATAATGTCAAATGCTTTTACGATTTTTGGGTTGACAAGCTTGTAGTAAATGTTTTTTCCTTCCCTGTTTGATGAAACAATGCCCTTGTATTTCATGATTGCCAAGTGCTGTGAAATATTAGCCTGGCTTAATCGTGTTTTTTCTATTAATTCAGTCACTGACATTTCCTTGTCCCTTAAAAGGTTTAAAATTTCCAAGCGGGTGGGATTTGAAAACACTTTGCACAATTCAGCGTGCAATTCATACAACTCTTTCATAACAACATATTAGAATATACTAATGTTTAAATGCTTTTTGTTTGCTGTCAAGATTTCCTGGTTTTTCTTAACCATACGCATTTATATATGAGTACAAGACGTATCGTTTCGTTTTTTTGATGAGATGGTTTTGGCTGAGGTTAATCTTGAGGATGTAAAGCGGGAAATGCTTGTTGAGGTTAACAGGCGAATGGATGATGGAGCGGACTGTTTGCTTTCTCAGTCCAAAAGGAATTTGATTAAGAGCAGGGCAATTGATCTGGAAATTTTGCTTCGCTCTGGTTTTGTCAACAGGAGGTTTTTGGAGTTGGATAAATTTTTATGATTTTTGAAAAAACTTGAATGTTTAATTGAAGTTTTTTCAGTCCGCAAATTCTATTCCCAAATCAATTGGTGTGCCGATTTTGTGCAAGTCATCAAAGTTTTCCAAGTAGGGAAACTTTCCCCCGGCAATCACAACCATTGCCTGTATCTGGTTTCGCGGAATGTTTTCGTCAATCATTGCACCCCAGATTAAGTGAGAGTTTGAATTGATTTTTGAAGAAACGGCTTCAACAATCATTTCAGCCTCGCGCAGCGTCATGTCAGCGCCTCCCACGACGTTGATCAATGCCTTGTTTGCACCGCTGATGTCAACATCCAATAAAGGCGAAGTAAGGTTTTCAAATCAGCATAATCAAGGTTAATCAGCCCCGGCTTTGTGACCATTTCAGTAATGCCTTTCACTGCATTCGTTAATACCTCGTCTGCAACTTTAAAAGCAGCGTTTACCGGCAGGTCTGGTGCAATTTCAAGGATTTTGTCGTTAGGAATAACAATAAGCGTGTCAACGAATTCCTTGAATCTTGCAAGCCCATCCATCGCGTTCTCCATTCTTTTTTTCCCCTCTACAGTAAAAGGGATTGTTACAACGCCAATCGTGAGGCATTTTTCATTTTTGCCGATTTCAGCAATAATCGGCGCAGCCCCAGTGCCAGTTCCACCACCCATCCCACAGGTTATAAACAACAAGTCAGTTCCCTTCACCATATCAATGAGCTCGTCAAGCGATTCCCTTGCAGCATTCTCTCCCACCAGTGGGTCAGAGCCTGCCCCAAGTCCTCTTGTGAGCTTTTTGCCTATCAAAACCTTTCTTTCAGCTTTGACTTTTAGCAAATCCTGCGCGTCAGTATTAATGCAATAAGTTTCAGCACCAATAATGCCTATTTCACTCATGCGATTGATTGTGTTGCCACCACCGCCACCGACACCCACAACGCTTACTCGAACCTTGTTTTTAAGCAAAAGGTCTTCAAGCTCTGAATCATCCTGCGACTTTTTCCTTGAAACTTCTGATTCTTCCCTAACTCTTTTTAAGGCCCTGGTTATGACAGTTTTCACACTATACCACTGCACTAATTTTAAAAAAATGCAAAAAAAAAATTTACCCCTTTAAAATAAAAAAAATTTGTTAACTTATTTTTTACTTGTAAACGATTTTAAACCAATACGCTGAAGGCACAAGTAAATTGCAACCAAAAAGTAGTTAAAAAACAAGAAAAAAAACACGAGTATACATAAAAAAACTTTTGCGTGAGCGGTGATAGAAAGCGTGTTTTTTTACACACTCAAAATTAAATATTTCGACGCCCATATTATTGGATGAAAATGCAAACAGTGCTTGTAGGGCTTTCAAACGGAAAATTTTTTGCAAAAAAAATTTCGAAAAAAACAGGGCTGAAAATGCTGCGCTATGATTTCAAAAAATTCCCTGACGGGGAAAATTACACGAGATTTGGCCCAAGCGTGCGAGGCAAAAAAGTGGTTTTGGCCCAAAGCTTAGCTGGACATGTAAACGACAACATCATGGAGCTTGTTTTTGCCGCAAGAACCGCCAAAAGAATGGGTGCAAAAAAAGTTGTTGCGTTAACACCCTATCTTGCATACATGCGCCAAGACACCGTTTTCAAGAGCGGAGAGTGCTTTTCTGCAAAAGAAACTGGTTGGCTGCTCTCACAATGTGTTGACGAACTGATTACTTTTGAGCCG
>JACPKT010000133.1 GCA_016186855.1 Candidatus Iainarchaeum sp.
CCGTCTGCGACGGGACGATAATATAATTTCGACTGCAGTTTTTAAAAATGCTTAAGAGAAAAAAAAACGCCTTTCGCCAAACCACTGCATATCTGCCCGTTTTACTACGGGGCTAATTAATGCATTAGTAATTTGGTTTGGCAGGATTAAAAAGGCTATTACAGGCAAAAGGCCGGTTATGCCAATACTTCTAATTCAATCTTTTTTTTAGTTACAGGCATCAGCCTTAAAATGCTCTCATAGTGAAGGCCACTGAATTGAGCTATTTCTGGGGGTATTCTTATAACCAGAGAATTTCCAGACTTTGTGACTTTTATTTTCCGTTCTAATGCAAACAATTTTTTTGCTTTTACTTCTTCTTCGATTTCTTCCATTACTTTATCATCAAGATATTCCGACTGGCAATCAGTGCATACCTCGCAATCCCTTAAACCAAAGTCAATGCCAAAAAATTCAACCTGGCAATGGCTTTTTTTCATTTTTCCGCCACACCTGCAATTATACGGCAAAACTTTTTCCATCCGCATCACCACATTTTAACCGTTACAGGAAAAATCTTTCTTATTTTCTCTTTTTTGTAAATAAACTCATCAAAAACAACTGAGCAAAAGCCAAACAACGCAACCACTGCCACAAAAACCTCGACGCTCTAACAACAGCAACAAAAAAATACCTAAGAAAACATAACTCAATTTACGGGGCTATTCATCCTAATATTGACAAGGATTTTAGCTGACAATATAATTTTAAATATAAAGCCCGCTATATATTTAATATGACAACAATTAGTGCAGATGTCACGGTACAAATGGAAAAATGGGCTGATGACCAAGTAAAAAAAGGCCTCTATAAAAGCAGAAGCGAACTTATAAGAGAACTGCTTAGGGAAAAAATGGGCAAAGAAAGGTATTCGCTGTGGTCTGAAAAGGCGTTTGCAAAAGCCTGGGAAGACGAAGATGACAATTATTGGGAAAGCTATTTGTGAGGCATTTGTTTGCAACAAGGCGACATAATTCTTGTACGATTTCCATTTTCAAACCTTGCACAATTTAAAGTAAGGCCAGCATTGGTTGTTTCAAATGATGAATTTAATAAGAATTCAGACGTTTGGGCTTGCGCAGTTACAAGTAAAAAAAAAGACCATTGCACCCCATTAAAAGGCTCATTTGAAGAAGGAAAACTTGAAAAAGAAAGTTTTGCAAAAACCAGCACCATAACCACTCTTGAAAAAGACATTGTATTGAAAAAAATAGGAAAAATTAGCACTAAAAAAACACTGGAAATAATAGAAAAAATAATTGAAAATATCAAGGTAAAAAACAATGGATGACGCAATTCCAAAAAAATTCTTAAAGTCAAAATACAGACAGGAAATGTGGGATCAGGCCCAAAAAATGTTGGCAAATATTGAAAAAAACATTCCTGTTTCATCGGCTTATTTGCTTGGAAGTTTTACCACAAAGAAAAAAAGGCCTGCTGATGTCGACTTTTTGCTACTTCTGCAGACAAAGGAGAAAAACGACAATTTCAACTGGTCAATTGACCTGCAAATTTCCCCTGATAACAAATACGGGAACAAGGTTTTTGAAGACGCCAAAAAATGGATGAAACAAAAATACGGGGCCAAAAACTCAACTGTAATCAAAATTAAATAGACCAAAACCCCTGCATCCTTGTGCAGTTTACTACGGGGATAATACATAGTTGTGTAATAAATTTGGTTTCTACCCATTTAAAATCTTGCAGCTTTTTTAAGCATTTGCCAAAAATATTGTTAAAAGATATTTTTATATATCATTTTGATATACTATTTATTGGTGGTTTTGAATGGCTGAAACACTGGTTCGCTTGGAAGGAGCACAAGAACTTATAGTAGAAAAAATGACTCGCACAGGGTTGTTCAAAAACAAAAGCGAAGTAATACGGGCAGGCATTTTGGAGCTTGGAAAAAGGCACCATGTTTACAAGGATTTCAAGGAACTTGAAGATGAACTTGTGCTTCGAAAAATGATTAAAATTGACAACGAAATCAAACAAGGAAAGCGAAAAGTCTGGACGGAAGAACAAGTAAAGAAAAAATACGGCTTTAAGTGATTTTCTTGTTTGAACTGCACTATGCGGACGGCTGGGACGTTTTTTACTCCAAAATGGATTCAAGTGAAAAACAGCGAATCTGGAAAAAAATCCAGCAGTTAAAAGCACTTGAAACCGCAAGACATTTGAAAAGAGGCCTTCCATATTTTGTAGTTGAATCCGGACAATGCAGAATTGCCTTTAAAGAGGAAGGAAAAAAACGAACCGTTTATTTTGCCGGAAACCACAAACAATACGAAAAATGGTGCAGGACACAAGAGCAAACACTGCGATAATAAAATCAATAAAACTGGGTTTTGAATTGCATGAACGAATATGAAATTACGCGCCAAGAATATGACAAAAATAATGAGTTTTACGCAAAGAGATTACAGGCATTTAATTGGCAGAAGCAAATAGACTACTTTGCCGGCTTGCTTTCCGGAAAAAGAGTTCTGGATGCAGGATGCGGTGTCGGCCGTGACGCAGGAAAATTTTTGAAAATAGGATTCGAGGTCGATGGAATCGATTACTCAAAAGAAAACCTGAAAAAAGCAAAAACCCTGTTTCCAAAAGCAAATTTTTTTCAGCAAAATATTTTAGCAACAAATTTGCCTTCAAACACTTATGACGGAATATGGGCGTGCGCATCCATTCTTCACTTGAAGAAAAAAGACTTGCCAACAGCTTTGTCAGAATTTAATCGCCTGCTTAAACTGCACGGCAGACTTTTTGTTTCAGTAAAACAAGGAAAAGGCGAACAAATGGTGAAAAACGATGCTGGAGAACGGTTCTTTAGTTTCTTTCAACCTGATGAAATAAAAAAAGTCATACAAACAGCTGGTTTCAAAATTATTTTTTCCGAAATCGTGCCTCACGAAAACCTCACAGGAGATGCCAGCCAAAAACCAGATTGGATTTGCATTTTTTCAGAAAAAATAAAGGAATAACTAAACCAAACCCTACATGCTTGCACGTTTTACTGCGGGGTTATTCAACATTGTAGAGTGGCGCAAAGCCCAAAAAAAGCTAAGATTATTATTTGGGGCTTTAAATATTAATTATATGCGTTTTAGGGAACTGGCAGAATATTTTGACAAAATCCAGCAAGTGCAAAGCAGGCTAAAAATGACTGGTATAATCGCCGAGATGCTGCAAAAAACCATTGCCGGTGAAATAGAGCTGGCAATTTATCTGAGCCAGGGAAGGCTTGGCCCGGGCTATCTGGGACTTGAAGCAGGGCTTGGAGAAAAGCTTGTTGAGGAAAGCATTGCGCGCGCAAGCGGCTTTCTGCGCAAAGAAATTAACGAAAAATACAAAGAATTAGGAGATCTTGGGCTTGTGGCAGAATTTGTCTCAAGCAAAAAAAAACAGCAGTCGCTTTACAGGGAAGAGCTCTCTGTAAAAAAGGTTTTTGAAAACTTTGAAAAAATAGCTAAAGCAAGCGGCGCAAAAAGCCAGGATATAAAAATGAAAATGATGGCCGAACTCTTGAATTCTGCCACGCCGCTTGAGGCAAGGTTCATTGCGCGCATTCCAATTGGCAACATGAGACTTGGAATCGGTGACCCCACAATAATGGACGCACTTGCAATAATTCACTCAAAAGAATTCTTCCAAAAAGAAAAAAAAGAAGTCGAGGAAATAAAGAAAAGCCTAAAGGAAAAAAAAGAAGAGAAAAGAAAAGAAGAGCTTGAAAGGAAAATCAAATTCCGCGTCCGCGAACTTGTCGAGGAAAAGTACAACATTTTTCCTGACCTTGGAAAAATCGCCCGTATGCTGAAAGAAAAAGGGCTCGAGGGATTAAAAGAGGTTACAATTTCCATTGGCATTCCCATCAGGCCAACTCTTGCAGAGCGCCTTTCAAGCGCAGAAGAAATAGTTGAAAAAATTGGAAAATGCCTTGTAGAACAAAAATACGATGGATTTCGTTTGCAGTTGCACAAGGACAAAGAAAAAATAATAATTTTTTCAAGGCAAAGTGAAAACGTGACACACATGTTTCCAGAACTTATTGAGGCCGCAAAAAAACAATTGAGGGCAAGGCAAGTAGTAGTGGAAGGCGAAGCACTTGCATTCAACGAGGCCACTAAAGAATATTTTCCGTTCCAAGTGACAATACAGAGGAAAAGAAAATATGAAATACAGGAAAAAGCAAAAGAATTCCCGCTAAAGCTTTTCCTTTTTGACATAATGCTTTTGGAAAATGAAAACCAAATGCTTTTGCCGCTTGAACAAAGAAGAAAAACGCTTGCAAAAATATTAAAAGAAGGTGAAACAATTGCTTTAACAAATTCAATTATTACTGATGACCCGAAAAAAATTGACGAATTCTTTGAACAAAGCGTTGAACAAGGGCTTGAAGGAATTATTGCAAAGGACTTGAAGGCAAAATACATTGCTGGGGCAAGAAAATTTGCATGGATAAAACTGAAGCGGTCATACAAAGGCGAGTTGAATGACTCAGTGGACGTAACAATTATCGGTTATTACAAGGGCCGCGGAAAAAGGGCGCAATTTGGACTTGGGGGACTGCTTACCGCAGTATATAACTCTAAAAAAGACGCATTTGAATCGATTGCAAAAATCGGGACAGGAATGAGCGAACAAAACCTCGTTGAACTGGAAAAAATGCTTGCAAAAACTAAAACGGAAAAAAAGCCTGCAAGGGTTGAATCAGAATTGGAACCGGATTACTGGGTGGAGCCAAAATATGTGCTAGAAGTGCGAGCAGACGAAATCACCAAAAGCCCCATTCACACTGCAGGAAAAGCGAATGGAGACGGGTTTGCGCTGCGCTTTCCAAGAATGGTTTCATTTAGGGCGGACAAAAAACCTGAACAGTCGACAACAACAGAAGAAATAATCAAAATGTTCAGGCAGCAAAAGCACGTTCAAATAGAAGGTGAAAAAGTTGAACAAATGGCTTGACTTGATTGAAAAACTCGGGCTTGTCTTATTGACTCTTGGAATAGTAATGTTTATTTTGCTTTCCACAAAGCTCTGGGCTTCAGAACAGCAGATATGGTTTTTGCGCGCCGGAGACTACCAGTCAGTGATATTTATCAGCATTGGGCTTTTTGCTTTCGGCTGGGCATTAAAAAAACTCTTGGTCTGGGAAATCCACTCAGCGCTCGGACCACACAGGAGGCACAAAAAGTGAACCAGAAAGGGCAAGCAGGAAGCGCTTTCAGACTCCTTGCATTTGCAATTACTGCAATTGCGATAATTTATATTGTTTTGCAGTTTTTTTTGCCGCAGCAAACAGATGCGCTGAAAGAATTAAGAGAGGCAATTGAAAATGCGCAGGCAAATGCAGGAATTGGCGCCACTAAAACGATTTTTTTTGAGAAAAACTTTGCAGTGCGCGCAGAAATTTTTGACACGGAAATTAGAAGTGTTTCATTCCAGTGCCATGCACAAGAATGTGCTGGCAAAAAATTCGAAGTGGCGCCGAGAAATTTCGTTGTTTTAGAAAACGTTTCAGTCCAGTACACTCCGCGCTGTGTTTTTGAAAAAAACCTTTTCAACTGCAAAATTTATTTCGGAACACCACCAGCACAATTGAAAATTCCAAGTGCGAAAATAAACAAAGCCCAGAGAGGAATAAATTTTGAGATAACACTCCAAAACACGGGCTTACAAAACGCCCTCGAGCCGACAATAGAAGTAAAAGTTTTCAAAAAAGAGCAAAAAGATGGGAAAACCATAGAAAACCTTTATGGAGAAACAATTATCGAAAATTTCCAAATAATTGCCCCATTACAAAGCAAGCAAAAAAATTTCACTGTAACAATAAGCGATGCGGGGGAGTTTTCTGCACACATAAAGGCGTTTGGAAATGATGCAGGAGAGGACTTTAAAAAAATTGAATTCTCTTTTCAGGCAACACCAAGATTAAATGACTGCAGTGCAGACAAAAAACTCGAATCTTTCTTAAACGAAACACAGAACAAGTGCATTACACGCCATAGCTGCACTGGCTGCGAGTACGCGTTTGAATGCGCAAACAAATGGAGAGAACTGTTCCCGCAACTCATATTCGAAGAGGCCTCAAAAGAGCTTGCCTACGAAATAAAAGAACCGGAAAACGGGACATGCTAAACACACTGTTTTTGCAGGTGAAAAAAAATTTCGCGAAAGAACTAATAGTACAATTCCAGCTTAGCAGGATTTCAGATATTTGTTAGAGCAAATAAAATTCCTTGCAGTAACATATCTTGCCACATCAAGAATCGGAAGGCGCTTTTGGTTTTTAAGAATGCTGCTATTGATTTATGTGATGAAACAACCGGTGCGGGTATTGATAGAAACCAGTGTTTATGGAATTTTGGCTGAAGAATCGCCACCTGTAACTCTTGGTAAAATAGGCAGCTCTGAAAATGTCATCATCTATGGTTTTACTGTTGTCAGAAAAGAATTGCGAGATACTCCAAAGAACCTGGTAAAAAAAGGAAGAAAATTCAGGATTACATTGCTGAACTCTTACGATGCTTTAACTCAAGGCCACTATTTGCAGCTTACAAAACTGGTTGAAGTCCTTGCTGAAGAATATCTGAAAAATTATACTGGCGGCATTTCAAAGAAAAAACTCAGGAATGATTTTCTTATAGTGGCTTGCGCCACTTTCAATAATCTGGACATTCTGGTTTCAGAAGATAACCACTCAATGTTCTCAACAAAGGCAATTGAAGCTTACAATAAAGTGAACATGGAAAATGGGCTTAAAGCCCCAAACTTTTATTCAATAAAACAATTGGCACAGCTACTTTGAGCCCGTGTGATACTTTACAAAAGCACGAATAAACTTCTTAAACTCCGGGTCTTTTTGAGCCTCAACTATATCAGCAACAGCTTTTGAAAGCTTTTTATTTGGC
>JACPKT010000134.1 GCA_016186855.1 Candidatus Iainarchaeum sp.
CCGTCTTTTATTTTCATGTCGCCGGTCACAACCCCTTTGGATGAAGCTGACAGGTGAAGTTCTTCTCTTAAGAGATTTGTTGCCGCTTCTAGGTCCTCAATCACTGGATCACTTTCTGACTGATTTTCGAACGAATTTTCATTCGTTCCTTCAATCGTGTGCTTTAATGCATAGTAAAGGTCACGTATTGAAACCGTTGCCTGTTCCTGTATGACTTTTTTTATTTCTGATGCAACAAGTACGGTCTGCATGAATTTTCTTGTGTGGGCAATGTTCAAAAAGTTTCTAAAGCTTGTCTTGTCGCCTAATTTTATTGTTTTTGTTTTTTGGTCAAAGTAAATGTTTCCAAGCGTGCGCACGGGCAGTTCTATTTTTGGGTCGTGTTTTTTTTCAATCTGGGAAAGAATTTCAGCGCCTGATTCTTCAAGCTTTTTTACGACTTGCCTGTCTTTTTTTTCAGCGGTTTCTTTTGCCATCAGTCTTCACCTTCTTTAAAAATTTTTTTCTTGTTTTTACTGCCTGTTTTCTTTTTTCTTTTTTCCTGTTTCTCTTGTTCTTCTGCTTGTGTTTCTTCTGGTGCAATTTCTTTTGCTTCCTGTGCTTCCTCAAGTTTTAATTTGTGCATGACGATGTCTAAAAGTTTTTTCTCTATTTCTGTAACAGGTTTTTTTGTCAGCTCGTGAAGGCCGATTGCAACTTCTTTTGCATACTTCATGAAGATGCGTCTTTTGTTTTGTTTTTCTTGTTCGCGTAGTTTGCTTGAAATGTACATGCCGGTTTTTCTTCCGGCTTCCATTAATGCCAGTCGTAGTTCTTCCATTATTTCTTCTTCGTCGCTTATTGCCTGTTTTCCTGTGGAAGTGTATGGGATGTGCACTGAAATCAGGTTTACAAAAACGGTCATTGGGGCGTTTTCAAAGTCTTTTATGCCGTATCTTTTCCAGTCAATTGACTGAACTGCCTTTGTTATTGCGCATGCTCCGCTGTCAAAAAGCAAGGGAACCCTGTTTGCAAACCTCATTATTTCTATTTTTCTTGCAGGCGTGCCTTGTTGTCCGTCTTGTTTTATTGTGTTTTCGTTTGTTTCTCTTCCGGCTTTTCCTCCGTAGGCTAATGAAACTTCAACTTGAAACGGGAACCCGCCACTGTACACTTGCGGTTTTCTTGTTATTACCGACATGTATTCGGGTTCTACTATTGTTTGGAGGCTTTTTTTCACCCTGTCCTCGCCTATGGGTATAAGGCCGTCCGTGCGTGGTGCAATGAAGCTGATTTTTTTGAACATTTTTACAATTTCTTCTGCTTCTTCCCATTCAATCTGGCGCGGGTCTTTGTTTGGGTCAAATGAGATTCCTTTTGCGATTTCTTCTATTGCCTTGTCTCCGACCCGGTCGAATTCGGTTTTCAAAAAAGTTGAAACTTTTTTTGCTTCAGTGTGCTTTGCAAGGGTTGCAACTTCGTCCACTGTTGCGCCTTTTGGGTGCGGCTTTATTTCAATCGGGCGTTTTGGAATTTCTTTTGTGCTGCGCTCAAATGTTACGGTTTGCTTGTCTGGGCCAATGAATTTTATTCTTGCATGTGGATTTGCAATTGCAGTCCTTCGCAGGTATTCGAGTGGGGCCTGTTCTGAATTAACATATTTTACACCTTTAAGCGGTGCTTTTACCATGAGGCCTTGGAATGGTTTTTTCAGCGTCTCAAGGTTTGAAATTTTTGGCTCGTTTTTTTTCGCGTCAATGTTTAACTCGAGTGCGATTGCCTGGGAATTTTTTGTGCCGGTAACTACTTTTACTGATTTTCCGGTGGTGATTTGCGAGAGCATTGTGACGCCGGCCGCGCCTATCCCCTGTTGTCCTCGCATTTGTATCATTCTGTGGAATTTTGTTCCTGCTAATAGTTTTCCAAGTGCTTTTCCAACGACTTCTTCTGTCAGGCCGGGGCCATTGTCTTTTACTGTCACTTCAAGGTATTCGTTTCCAAGCTCGCTTATCTGCACTTCAATATCAGGGAGTATCCCGGCTTCCTCGCATGCGTCAAGCGAATTGTGCAGGCAAATTGCGCCAATGCCGCCTACAAAGTTTTCATCACCATCAACTGAATAGTCATAAACGTATTCATCTTTTTGTGGAAGTCTTTCTTTGATAGATGAAATTTGTACAACTCCTAGGTCGCCTTCAATGAATTTAGCTGCATCTTCTGAAATTCTTGCATCATTGAATTTTAAAGAAACAATTCTTTCATAGCTTATTGTCTGCTGCCCTCTTTTGTTAATTGAATATTTTAGTTTTGGTTCAATAATTGCATTAATGCCCCCCAAGTTTAGCGGGTAAAAATTTAATGGTGAATTTTTTTGACTTGTGTAAAACTCTATTCTGTAGTTTTCACTGAATGACGTTAAAACCCCTTTCACTTCTCGTTTTTCTCCATTGGTCTTTTGTGCACTGTAAGAGTAGCCAAGTGATGATAAAAGATATTGTAGGCCAATTGACAACTCTTTGCTTGCTGTAGCAAGGGTTATTTTTTCTTTTAAATCAAATTTTTTTGTAAGCATTTGCCTGAAAATTTTTTCAGAAGGGTATCCGTCACCTGCCAAATATGCAAGTAAAA
>JACPKT010000135.1:0-483 GCA_016186855.1 Candidatus Iainarchaeum sp.
AGTTTGCATACTTTTTTTTTTTTTTTTTAAAGGATTTCGCACTTTCAGGAATAATAATTTACCTCAAAAGCGAGTTGGAAAAAGAAGTTTTCGAATCCGTTGCACACCTTGGGGACAAAACCCTGAGGTTTTAGCGGTTACCAAAATTTTAAAACACAGTTCCGGCTGGTTTAATGCCTAAAGCAAACCCAAAACACCGTGGCTTTTCAAAAAAAATTTTTTTTGACACCCACCAGACACAGACCCGCGAGTTTTTAAAAAAAGAAGCGCAAAAAGAGCTGCCGGAAGAAAAAAAAAGGAAAATACTGCGCACGCCCACAGGAATTTCCGGCCTAGACGACCTCATAGAAGGCGGGTTTGAAAAAGGCTCAATCGTGCTTGCAGTCGGCGCGGCAGGCACCGGAAAAACCCTTTTTGGGCTCCAGTTCCTGTACTATGGCGCAAAAGAATTCTCTGAACCAGGAATACTGATTTCCTTTGAAG
>JACPKT010000135.1:526-4625 GCA_016186855.1 Candidatus Iainarchaeum sp.
TAGAAGAAATGGAAAAAAAAGGGCTCTTAAAAGTCTTGGAATACAAGCCGCACCAAGTCGAAAAATTGATAAAAGAAGGCGGGGGCCCAATCAGGGACGAAGTGCGCACAATGAAAGCGCAAAGGCTGGTCATTGATTCCATGACCGCATACACGCTGCTTTTCAAAGACGAGTACCAAAAACGCGAAAACATACTCGAACTGTTCGGGTACCTTGAAAAATGGGGCTGCACTTCAGTAATAGTCAGCGAGCTCTCGCCAAAAATCGCGGAAATGAAAGAGGGAAGCATTGGCTTTCTCACAGATGCAATAATAGGACTTTATTACGCAAAACAAGAGTCAGGCGAGCGCGTGCACACAATGGAAATCCTCAAAATGCGCGGCACACACCACACCGACAAACTGCTTGCAATACAATTCGAAAAAAACGGCATACGCGTATTCCCCGGAGTAGAGGTGTTTTAAAAAAACGTTTGCGCCCGTTTACAACGCATATGTGTCCCATCTTCGATGGGACGGTAATATAAAACTGAACACAATAAAAAAACCATAAAAAACAGTAAAACAATTTAACAACCTCGCACTTATTATAAAAGACTATTAATGGGAAAAGGGCAGGCGTCAGTGGAATTGCTTGTGGTTTTGGCCACAGGTCTTATTGTGTTAATAGCGGTTTTTTCATACACCAACCAGTCAGTTGCAGAAATCAACAACGAAAAACTGGTTGAAACCGCGCGTTCTTCGGTTAACACTCTAAAGGACGCGGCAAACGACGTTTACTCGCAGGGCGTGGGAGCAAAAAAACAGGTCTTTTTTGTAGTGCCGCAGGGAACAAGCCCGGCATCCTCCGGAATAATTGGCCAGTCAATTGTCCTAAACCTTCTTGGTTCAGACGTATTTGCAAAAACAAACACTGCCTTAAACGGACAAATACCCACAACACCAGGCGGCCACTGGGTGTGGGTTACGGCATTCGAAAACTATGTGGCTGTTGGAACACAAAACATTTCAATAGACAAGACAAGCAGTTACGTGACACTACTGCAAAACGACTCAAAACAGGACACAATAACAATAACAAACAACAGCACGGAAAACGCGACAGTCACCATCACAAAAAACTGGAGCCACACAAATGTAACCCTTGATGCAACACCGCTTTCATTCACATTGAACTCTGGTGCACAACAAACAATCAATCTAACATACGCTTCAAATCCAGCAGCAGGAAATTATGCGGGAACGCTTGACATTTCGGCAACTTTTCCAACAATTCCAACAGAAAACATTTCTTTACCGCTAAATGCAGAAGTTACCGTGACACAATCCAGAATCATTATTCTGCCAATAACCTATTCCGTTTCACTCCAAGCAGGCGGCACAAATTCAAGCAACTTTCAAGTGTGCAACAACTCAACCACAACACTAACAAGCATTTCTTTTACAAAAACCGGTGCAATCAGCACCTGGATTTCACCAGAACCGATTCCGCCGATTGCAAGCTTGAATGCAGGCCAATGCCAGACAGTACCGTACACTATCAGCGTGCCGCCGGCACAGCCAACAGGAACTTATAATGGGGAAATCACAGCAACTGACGGGACAAACAGTGACAGCATTGCAATCAGTGTAACAGTTGTTCCTACTCCGCCCTTTTTGTCAAACGTGGATGTATTGCTTTTCTCTGATTCAGCATACACGATTCCAAAAACAGACTTCAACCAAAGCAGCACAGTTTATTACGAAGTGCGCACATTTGACCAGGATGGGTCTCCACTTGATGTTTCAGACTTAAATATTACAGTCACTGACCCGGCAAGCACGCTAATGCAGAGGCTTGAATTCCTCTCAACGATTGAGGGAAAATACCAGGGAAGCTATTCTTTGTCACTCACTGCCCCGACAGGAGCCTGGACAGTGACAGCTGACGCAAACAAAAACAACACTGTAAGCGATTCAAACAATTTCACTACAGTATATTACCCGTTCCTCACAGATGTAAGAGTGCTCTTGTTTTCAAATTCTTCTTACACTACGCCTTCAACAAGCTTTCAACAAGGAAACACAGTATATTATGAAATCCAAACGTTTGACCAGTTCATTTCACCCCTTGATGTGGTTGATTTGAATGTAAGGGTAACCGACCCTTCAAGCATTTTAAGGCAAGAATTGGTAGGGCTGTCAACCACTGGAGGAAAATACCAAGGGAGTTATGCATTAGCACTTAACGCAGAGACTGGAAGCTGGACTGTGAGCTCGGACGCAAACAAAAACAACACGGTATCAGACTTCAACAACTTTACAGTAACGCCGGCTGCAGAGTGCGCAACGCAGGCAATCTGTTTTAGCCACGCTTGGAACAGCGCAGCGTTCACTTGCGTATCAGGCGGTCCGACTGGAGGGAGATATTGCCAGCTGTCACAATCAGCGCCGTTTTGGTCAGTCCAAAATACTGCTGCGACCACTACGCTGACAGTTCAAAGGATAATGGTAAGCTGGACTGGTGACACTGATGGTGACACAACAGTTGACAACATAGTAATCGACAATGTGCAAAGAAACACTGCAAGCACTGGAACCGGCGTTTGGAACAACATAACGGATTTCTCCATGACGCCGGGGCAAACTTTCAGCGCCAACAACTGGCTAAGGTGGGGTGGAAGCGGTAACTCTGGCAAGATGAACAACGAAACAGAAACATACACAATAAGCTTTGAATTTACAGATGCAAGCGTTTTCAGCACAGCTGCCTACAACCCGCCGTAAGGTTATTGTATGAAAAGCACAGCACAGGTTTCAGCAGAATTTTTGATTGTTTTAGTGCTTTTATTTTCGCTTTTGTTGTTTTCGCTGTTTGTTTTTGGAGAAAGGCAGGAAGGCTTTATATTGTCAAAAGAACTGGCCGAAGCAGAATTTATTGCAGGCAAAATAGCGCGCACTATTAATTTTGCGTGGCTTTCAGGGAACGGTGCAAGCGCAGAAATTCTGCTTGAAAAAAACCTTGACTATTCTGTGAGCTTTTTTGAAAACAGCGTTATGGTGAACTGGAGGGACAATTTTTCAAGCGCGGCACTCCTCACTGAAAAAATCAGCACTGGGACAATAACCGCTGGAAATTTTGTTAAAGTCCAAAACAACAACGGGGAGATAAGAATTGAAAACGCGTAAATTGAATCAGTGCGGCCAGATTTTTTCAACAGACCTCCTCATTGCAAGCAGTGCCTTTTTGCTCATCCTCTCATTTTCAATTGTTTATTCAAATTCTGTTGCACAAAACATTTTTCTTTTAGAAAAAAGCAATGAACGCGAACAGGTGGCGCAAACGACTGCGAATGCACTTTTGAACTCGCCGGGCTTTCCTGCAAACTGGCAAAACCTGCCGGACTTGACAAGCGTTTTCGCGCTTGGAATTTCGGGTTCGAGAAACATTATAGACAATGCAAAATTGCAAAAAATTGCACAGTTTTCGCAAACCGATTATGAAAAAGTAATAGACCTGCTTGGAGCAGGAAAATACGGGTTAAAAGTGCTTGTTTTAAGGCTGCAAAACAACCAGACAATTTCAGAGTTCGGGGCCGACCAGCTTTCAGAACAATCGGTCAGCACAGTCAATAGGCTTGCACTGCTTGAAGGAGAAGAAGTAATTGTTAGGGTAAAGGTGTTTGAATAATGAAAAAAGGGTTTGTGATGTCAGTTGATGCAATAATCTCCCTGCTGATATTTTTTGCCCTTTTTTCTGCAACCACTTTTTATCTCGGACAGGTCAAGTTCGAGGCAAAAAACAGCGTTCTGCTCAAAGAAAGCGCAATGGATGCAATAACCGTTCTTGAAAAAAACGGAAAACTTGAAGAAGCCGTTAAAACAAACAAAGCGACCCAGATAAGGAGCTTTTTGAACAAATTGCCAAATTCACTGTGCGCACAGATACAAATTTTTGGCGAAAATGACCCTGCAAACCCGCTGATGACCGTGCTGCGGCCTGACTGCAAAAAAAACTTTAAGGAAACAGCAACATTTAACAGGAGCTTTGCAGTTTTAAACGGTGCTACTGCAGACAATTACGTTGCAAGAATAACTGCTTGGACGCGGGTGTCACAATG
>JACPKT010000132.1 GCA_016186855.1 Candidatus Iainarchaeum sp.
GCACTTTGGAAACAGAGCTCAGATTTCAATTGAAATGATAATAGTGCTTGCAGCCATCATCGGGATAGTTTCAATAATTCTCGTAAACTTGGTCAACACGGCAAACGAGGGAAAAGAGGTCCTAGACAAAAAAACCGATAAGGTTGTAGAGCTGATTAAAAATTTATGAAGGCAAAAATTTCCGGCCAGCTAAGCCTCGAGTACCTTTTTTTGCTTGCAGTTCTTTTTGGGGTTTTTGCAATTTTTTTGTCAGCTGCTTTGCAGCTCTTTGAGCTGGGTTTGTTTGCAGTTGATGTGAAAAATGCAAAAAATTTTGCGCTTGACCTTGAGGGCGCAATTGATTTTTTGAGCGTGCTTTCTGATGGCTCGCAGGTAAAGCTTGTCACAAGCCCGCAAATGGAGTGGAAAATTTTTTTCCAAAACCAGCAGCTAATTATTGAAACAAAAAATGATTCTTTCGGCCAGTCAAAAAAAATTGGTTTTGTTCCTTCTCTTTTGCCAAGGCTTTTAGTTTTCAGCATAAGGCAAGACGGCGTAGTTCTGCTTGAAAAACAGGGTGACAGTGTGCTAATCAAAAATGGTTAAAACAATTTTTTTGTACTCCAATTCTTTTCCAAGGTAATTTATTTCTTCAGAAATTTTTCTGCCTTTGGCAGTGCTCTTTCTTATTTCAACTGTTTTGCCGTCAATTTCAATGAGGCCGCCTTTTGCAGGAAAGACAAATTCAAAATCTTGTTTGAGCGTCTGCTCTGAAAAATCGCGTTCTTTTGCCCAAACCAATAGCAGGTCATGCATTTTTTGCAAGACCAAAACATCTTTTGTTTTTGTGCTCGTGTTTGTTGTAAGCGCGAGCGTTATCATTAAAATTAAGAACAGTGCAATTGTGGCTTCAAGGCTGAAATAGTAACCGTCAGTTTTCATGGCAAACGACAAAAAATATTTTTGCTTTTCGCTCTTTAAAATGGTTTTTTGCAAATACAAAGCGCTCAATTCCAATGCAGTTTTTCCCGGTTTTTTTTTCAAAAACAATTTCTTTTTTTCCGCCCAAAAATTCCACAAAAACGCTTTTTAAAGAAAGCCCGCCAATCCCGCTGTTTTGGTCAATTTTTTTCAAAAGCTCCAAATCAATCACGTTCTGTTCAACCCTTTTTGTTTCACTGTTGTAATAGGCAGAGCCAAGCACTGGAAAGTTTTCGTCCCTATTTTTTACTGCTGAGTCTGCCAAAAAAATTGCGCCTGCAAACAGTTCTTCTTGTTTGTGTTGTGCAAAAATTCTTGCAGTGGCAGTGTCAAGGTGAAAAAAAATCAAAAGATTCTTGCGGTGGCAGTGTCAAACTCCAGAAAAATCAAAAGAATGCATGCAAGAATTAAAATAAGCGCAAAAGAAAAATCAACGGCAAAATACGCTCCCCTGTTATCCATACCTTTCCCTTGTCTGTACTTCGATTTTTAAGGATTCTTTTGAATTTGAGGTTATTGTTGAATTGTTCAAAATTTGCGCTGTTTTTTCTGCTCCGGCAATGTTGGCTGCAACCAAGTTTTTTTCCTTTAAGTAGCACACTGCGCCAAGCGCTTCCAAGCTCCTGCCGCCATTTGCATAAAAAGAATCAATTATTAAGGCACAACTGAATGCCGTGGCCTCTGCATTAATTTCTTTTTGTAAAAAATCAGAGGCCATTTCTGCTTTTAAAAAAGAATCGGCAAATACCAGCAAAACTGCCGCAAAAATTGCAAAAAACAAAAGCGTTTTCAGCGAGAACAATTTTCAGCCCTCCAGTGAAATAACTGCCTTTACCGTGTAGTCCGGGGCAATGTAAAAGTCTTGGGAGAAATTTTTTGACAAAATTTCAGCGTTCAGCAATTCTTCTTTGTTCATTCCGCCCGTGAATGTGAATTGCGTGTCTGCTGACCTGTTTTGAATTGAGGTGTGCATGCTGAATAGTTCTTTCATTTTTTGCTTTGAAAATCCCTCGCTTTTGCGGCTGTTTTTGTTCTGGAAACCAAACTCTATTTTTTTCCCGTAAATGTTTTTTGTTTTTGAAACAAATTTTTCAATTTCTTCATTCACTGCAAATTTTGCTCCATCACTGTCTTTCAGTGCATTTAATGTAATTGATTCTTTTACCAGGAAATCGAAATTTGTTTCAAGCTCTGCTCGCCTAAAGCCTGCTTTTTCCATTTCAAGCAATAGCTTTCTGCTTTCAAGTAATTTCTCAAAATAAGTTTGCTGCAACTGTCCGGATTTTATTATTATTATTAAAAAAAAAACGAGGAAAACAAGCGAAAAAATCCCTTTTGAGTTCATCCTGCATAGACTGGTGTAGCAAAGCAATAATAAGCATTTCGTCAATCAACGAAAAGAAGTTTTTTTTGTTTTTCTTTCCCTTTTTATAATTTTTGCTATTAAATTTGTTCTGCTTGGTTTTTATGGGTGAAAAAAACGGTTTTTTGGGCGAGCAGGAAACAAGGGAGATTTTGATTAGCTGGGGCACTATAACGCTTGCTTTTGCCTTGATGCTTTCCGAGAGTTTTTTGAATTTTTTTTCTTTCCTTGAGGCTCTTCCGATTGCTGCTGTTGGGGTCGGAACTGGTTTTGTTTTGCACGAGCTTGCCCACAA
>JACPKT010000131.1 GCA_016186855.1 Candidatus Iainarchaeum sp.
CGCTGAAATAAAGCAAAAGGCATATTAAAACTTTTTACAACATCCAGTATCGGGAGTATTTTGATCACCAAAATCAAAACAACTCCCCACTATAATATTGTTATATAAGACGCATCACGCTCATCCTTTTAACTGCAAACCACTGTTCTTCAAAGCACTCCGTGTTTCCCCCTGGCAGAAAACAAGCAGGTAAAAAATCGCAAGAACTGACGCAAAAAAATGCACTGCATTTGCAACCTGCGTTTCTTTTTCAAATTTTTTGTTTTCCACTTTTTGTTCAATTGCGGTTGAGACTGGTTTGAGCTGCTGTGTTTTAGCCTGTATTTCGAACTGGTTTTTTTCCAAAACTGCAATGGCAAGGTCTCGTTTAACAGCCTCTTTTTGTTCAAAGAGTTTTTGCTCAAAAAAAAACTGAAAGCTGTTTACTACCCACAATAGTGTCAAGGAGAAAACGAGTACAGCCATAACCGAGTAAATTGCTTTTTTTGGAGACAATACAAGGGCAGCGGTTGCAAGGGCTATTGCCCCGCCGCTTGCGCCAACGCCGAGAATTTTGTTTTCAAAAAAATTGAACAAGGAAAAGGAAAGTATTCCAACGCCAAAAAACAGCCCCAAAACATGCTTTTTTTGGATTGCCTCTTCAACCACCGCCCCTAAAAAAAAGACCAACAAAAAATTTGCAATCAAGTGGGCTGGACCTGTATGCACAAACTGGAAAAAAAGAAGGTTCCACGGCCTGAAAAAAAAATTGAATGCAAAATTTTTTTGCACTTCCACAGGAATAAACAACTGGTTTCCGGCAAGAAGAACAAAAGAAACCACAATGAAAAAACAAATTGTTAGTGAAACAGAAATTCTTTTAGCAGAAAAGAATTTGAAATTCCTTATTTTTTGCACAGGTTTCACTGCCGGTTTTCCTTGATTTCTTTTTTCCCATCCATATATTTTTGAAGCGCAACCGGAACTTTCAGCCCTCTATTTTTTTCCTGAAAAGTTTCAAGCAATACCCTAAGCAGTCTGCTTGTGGCAACCATTGTACCATTCAAAGTGTGCACAAACTCTTTTTCACCGCCTTTTTTCCGAACCTTTATGCCAAGCCCTATCGACTGGTAATCGGTGCAGTTTGAAACAGACATTGTTTCAATAAATTTTTCCTCGCGAGGACTCCAAGTGTTTATGTCATATTTTTTTGCAGCAACTGCACCTATGTCGCCAGTGCAAACATTCACTACTTGGTAGTGCAGCCCCAGTTTTTTCAGCAATTCTTCCGCATTTCCCACCATTTCCTCCAAAAATTTCCAGCTTTGCTCTTGGCTGCAGAAAACAAACTGTTCCACCTTGTTGAACTGGTGAACCCTAAAAAAGCCACGCTCATCCAGACCACGTTTTCCCACCTCTTTTCTAAAGCACACAGAATAGCCGCACAGTTTTATCGGCAATTCTTTTTCCTCGAGTATTTCATCCCCAAACATTGCAGCCATTGGGTGCTCGCTTGTTGCAATCAAGTACAGGTCTTCTCCTTCAGCTTTGTAAATAACGTCTTTGAATTGCTCGAGCTCTGTCACCGATTCGTATGGCTTTCGCTTCATCAAAATAGGAGGAAAAACCAGGGCATAGCCTTTTTTCGCCAACAAGTCAATTGCCAAGCGAGCCAGTGCAAGCTCAAAGCGCGCCAGGTCGCCTTTTAAAAAAAAGAAGCCTGCACCGGAAATTTTTGCAGCGCGTTCAAAATCCGCTCCGCCAAGTTTTTTTGCAAACTCGCCGTGGTGCATTATTTCAAAAGAACTTTTTGGCTTTTTTCCGCCGGTTCTTACAACCACGTTATCGCTTTCGTCTTTTCCAATTGGAACACTTTCATGCAGCAGGTTGGGGAGACGCATTAAATAATTTTCACACTCCTGCTTTAAGATGGCCAATTTTTCATCAAGTTCTTTTAGCTTTAATGGGATTTTTTTTGCTTCCTCAATTTTTTGTTCCACGGGATTTTTTTTGCCCTTTAATTCTTGAATTTCCAAAACAGCCTTGTTTTTTTTTGCACGAAGCACCTCAGTTTCCTGCAAAATCTTTCGGTACTCCTTGTCTTTTTCAACCAGGCTCTCCAACCATGGAATTTTTTCAGCTTGATTTCTTTTCTTTAAATCTTTTTCAAAAATTTTTTGACTCTCTCGAACAACCCTAATATCTAACATGGCTCCATTATTTTAGAGAGACAATTGTTAAAAAATGAAGCTAAGTAAAATAAATCGTGGACAACCGTGTTGTAGTGCTCCGCTACGGACACAGAATAGTAAGGGATTTTCGGGTTACAAGCCACTGCGCACTTGCAGCGCGGGCTTTTGGAGCGCAAAAAATTATCATTTGCGGAGCAGAAGACCCAGAACTGACAAAAAGCGTTGAAAAAATTTCAAACAACTGGGGGGGAAAATTTGAGGTAGAATTTGCTGATTCATGGAAAGAAGCGCTAAAAAAGTACAAAAAAAACGGGTTTTACGCTGTCCACCTAACAATGTACGGCGTGCCATTGCCAAGCAAATTAAAAGAACTGCAAAAACTGCAAAAAATCCTTGTAATAATTGGTTCACAAAAAGTTGAAAGAGAAGTATACAACCTTGCCGATTACAATGTCTCGGTCACATTCCAGCCACACTCAGAAATTGCGGCACTCGCGATTTTTTTGGACAGACTTTTTGACGGAGCATTTCTTTCAAAAAAGTTTCCAAAAAGCAAAATTTTTATCAGCGCAAGGGAAAAAGGAAAAGGTGTTTTAAAGAAAATGGAGTAAAACAAATTTATGGCGGTAAAAAAACTTGTTGAAATTGGCTTATCACAACAATTCCTAAATTCTGTCGGAGGCCTGTGCGCAACAGAACTTGTAAAAATCTGTGAAAAGAAAAGCCGTCCGCTAACTGATGAAGAAATAGAAAAGCACTTGAAAATAAAGCTAACAGAAATCAGAACAATTTTGAATCGCCTTCACTACCGGGGAATAGCAATGTACCATAAAAAACGCAACAACAAGACTGGCTGGTACTCTTACACTTGGAGCATCAACATCAAACGAATCGCTGAACTGATTTTAGAGCAACAAATGGAAGCCATGGCAAAACTGGAAAAAAAGGCAGAATTTGAGTCAACTTATTCATTTTTCATGTGCAAAAAAAAATGCAGCAATTTTCCGTTCGAACTGGCTGCAGAATACAATTTTAACTGCCCAGAATGCGGAAACACACTTGAAACAATTGACAACAAAAAACGGCTGAAAACAATAAAAAAAGAAAAAGAAGAGCTGTCAAAAGAAATCGAAGAACTGAAAAAATTCCTAGTTTAACGCAAAAAACTGGACACCAATCAATGCATAAAGCTTCTTAAAAAAAACACACATTAAAACCAAATAAGCCTGTTTTTTAAAAAAATGGGCCTTAGTTTACTTGAATTAATTTAAGCGGCATTTAAAAGTTTTATTTTAAAAAAAAACAAGCACATTTAGCGCTAAAAGCAAAAAAATGGGTTGATTGGTGTTTTGCTGAAAAAAGTTGATTAAAGTAAATGGTTATAATTAAAAAAAGCAGTAATTTTAAATAATAAGATAGCTTAGTTTGCTATTATAAAAATTAATTTAATTAAAAATTTGTAAAATGGCGGGGCAACCGCCCACCATAGCGTGCAGGTTTTCCAAAAGAGTTCCTGCCTATTAGGGTGGGGCAGCCAGGAGTGCCCGTCGGGCTCATAAGAACAATCAAATAATAAACTAGCAATTACATAAAAAAAACGGAGAAACCCGAAGGTCAAAGGTTCAAATCCTTTCCCCGCTATTCCAATTCTCTCATTAATTGTGCCAACTTTCCAATCTAAAGTGCCTATTTTGCAGTCAGATGGTACCTTCACTCTTTGATTAAAGACCCATGCTCAGTTTTTAAAGCTTTACCGCCCTAACAGGGCAGTTTTTGCCAGTATTTTATCAAAAAATACGCACACTCAAAAAACCAAGTTTTGTATAGGAATTTTGAAAAAATCAGTTCGGACCTATAAAACTGTTCTCAAAAATACAAAAACCGATTAATGCACCAGTTTAATTGTTATTTTAGCAATTAAATGCTACTCACGAACTGATAACCAATTTTTCAATTAAACTGGTTAAAAAAAAGGTTAAAAAAGCAGATGCCACAAATCATTAATTTAAATGGGATCTAAAAAAAAATAAGAGTCACATGCCTCACTTTTAAATAAATTTTAAATTAATTGTTAAAAAAGCATTCAAACAAGCAAAATTCGTAAAAAAATAGCAAAGCAAAACTAAGATTTATTACATATTTTAAAAGCATGGTAATTACTACATTTATATTACATTACGTTGTTAAATTTCAATCAATATAATCAATATAATGATTACCAAAAGGTTATTATATTTTAAGGTGTTTATAATAATGAATTCTATGAAGTTTGCCCATTTTTTAAAAAATCTTTTTAAATTTTTAAAGCTTGAAAAAACAATTGCACAACCAGAAACTGTTTATTCTGACACCAAAGTCGTTGAGCAAGTGCACAGTTTGTGGGATTATATCAGGTTTACTTCCCATAGCCAAGCATACCATATTTGCAATGTTCTGGGTTTTGAGGAATGGGTTTCAATGGACGAGATTTTAAGACGGGTAAAGGAACTGTTTGGGGCAGAATATAAAAACGAGCGAAGCCTCTATCCATACATCAAAACACTAGTTGACTGCGGCTTGCTTGAAACAACTGGATTTGGTGGAAAAAAACACTGGCGCAAGCGTGATTTGATTGTCAGGCTTGAAAAAACCGTGCCAAATAAACAAAGTGAGCCGTCGCCGCCACAGACAGCAAAGAGTATTTCAGATTCACCAAACGTTCAGCGCTTTAAGTGATTTGAAATTGTTAAAAAAATTCACCAATTTTTCAGATTTCAAATAGATTTCCTTAAACCAAGGAGTTGAAACAATCGCATCCCCTTCTGACAAAACAGCATCGATGTAGGCTTTTTCTATTTTATTGTTTTGTTTGCTTTTAAGAAGCACTTCTTCAAAATGTTTTAAAATCGGCTGTGGCTCCCTTTCCGAATTCAACAAATAAGTCCGCTCAAGCAATTCTTCTAATGCTTTTATGACCTCAAAATCTTTTAAGTCTTTTTCATCCATGTAATAAACTGCTTTCCAGTCACCTTTGTATTCCCAAACGTGCGTCGGATTTTTACCTGTTTTAAAGAACGAAGTAAGAGAGTTGAAAACCGTGCTTGGGATAATAACACAGTTTTTGCCGGGCCTAATGTAAGGTACTGACGACAAAACACCTTTTCGATGGTATTTGTAGGTTTTTCCGTTGGATTTTGATACGTTTTGCGTATAACCATAAATTGCCCGAAACAATTTTTGATAATTATAGGACGAGTGCTTTGTTTTTGGCGGGATTATGAATTTGTACTGAATAAAAAACCCTTTAGGCACTCACACACCCCATTCTTCCACTAATAAACAAGTATTAACAATAAAAACCAGTTTATGTATATGTAATTAGTGAACAATTTTTAAATCAAAACACTTAAAGAAAGTCGTAAAAAATAGGGATGAAAGTTTTACAATAATTAAAAAAATTTGGCTAATTAGTATTTGTATCTTAACTGGTCAGCAGCTACTTTTGAGCGCCTGTAATGGGTAGCGTAAGCTGAAGGGCGTGAGTGAGTGGTTTCGGCTTGCTCGTCTCTCTCTTCAACTTTAATAGCATTATCTATAACAATTATGTCCTTTGCTGATTTAACTTTTTTATAAGGGATGCTTTTTTCGCTCAAAATCCTTTTTGCGTCTTGTTTTGTGCGCGGTTTAAGCGGCTCTGTAGTGATTGTTTCAATTCTTCCTTTTTCCAGATTTATTATTAAGTCAAAGACTTTTCCCTTATATTCTCCGTCAACCGTGTAAATGTCAATCCCAAAAAGTTTTGATAATCTAACACCCATTGTAAATCACAAACATAAACAGTATAATTGAAGAAATATATAAACCTTTTTGTTTGCAAAAGCTGTTGAAAAACCATTTTATACATAAACCTTTTTTGCGATTTTTTCATTTAAATTTTTTGAAAACCAAAAGCTTATTCATCTACATAATAGGTTTTTAATTTGTTTTTTTTATTAATTCCTTAGCGCCTTGCAAAGCCAGCTAATTATTAGAATTGTCAGCTAATTATCAGAAGTGTGGGGTGTCTGACTCACATTTTGTCAAGTGGTGAAACAACTTTTTTGAGTTGTGCAGTGCTTGTGTGTGTGTAAATCTGTGTTGTGTTTAGCGAACTATGCCCTAATAATTCTTGTATTTTTCTAATGCTTTCACCCTCGTCAAGCAAGTGTGTGGCAAAACAATGCCTTAGGGTGTGTGCGGTCACATGTTTTTGTATCCCGGCCTTCATTGCAGCTTTTTTTACTATTCTTTGGACTGTGTCGACAGAAATTTGTTTGCCGTTTTTTTTTGAAAAAACA
>JACPKT010000012.1:0-773 GCA_016186855.1 Candidatus Iainarchaeum sp.
CAAAATTTACAACTTGGGCTAAGGTATGGTTTGATTCATTTGCATTGTCATATATCCCAAACTTGTTAAGGAGAGAAAAAGCTGAACAAGGGTACAGATTGGGAGTACAAAAAGCCCAACCAAAATATGCTAAACTGCCCCCAAGAGGATATGGATTAATTCCAGCCAACATAAGAAGTATTTGGAGGCTTTTAGGCTTAAGGCTTGAAACATCTATTAGGTTTGGGCCGGATGAAACTGCCACAGCTGTTAGTTATATTGCCCACGAAGCCGGTCTAACAAAAAAACAGGAAAATGTGATTACACTGCTTTTGGAAGGAATTCCAGAAAACAATGCAGGTAAAAGAATTGGAATAACTGTCCAAGCCGTGAATTCTTTAAAACTCAGTGCCATAGGGCGCATGAAAAAATTTATTGAAGAAAAAAGAAACAATTCAGCCCATTAAAACAGGAGTGGTTTTTTTTGAAGTTTTTTTTTGACAAAAGCGTTTCATTTGGGCCATTGAAAGGAAAAACGATTGCAGTAATCGGCTTTGGCGCGCAAGGGGAAGCACAGGCAAAAAACCTAAAGGATTCCGGACTGAATGTAATTATTGGGCTGCGGAAAAAAAGCAGGAGTGTGAAAAAAGCAAAAAGATACGGTTTTAGGGTTTTTTCAGTCAGGAAAGCAGTGAAACGCGCTGGCATTGTTCATTTGTTGCTTCCAGACGAAGTGCAACCAGAAGTTTACAGGAGAGAAGTTTTGCCTTTCTTGGATAGGCACAAAGCGCTGT
>JACPKT010000012.1:782-2809 GCA_016186855.1 Candidatus Iainarchaeum sp.
ACATTGATGTTTTTATGGTTTCACCGCACGCGCCCGGCGTTTTTGTGCGCGAAAAGTTTTTGGAAAAAAAAGGCGTGCCTGCACTTGTTGCAGTGCACCAGAATAAAAGCGGCCAGGCAAAACAGCTTGCTCTTGCGCTTGCAAAAGGCTGTGGTTTCACCCGCGCTGGCGTTTACGAGGCGTCATTTGAACAGGAAACTTTTTCTGACCTGTTTGCAGAGCAGGCAGTACTGTGCGGAGGGCTAAGCGAGCTTGTGAAAAAAGGCTTTGAAACCCTTGTAGATGGAGGATATCCGAAACACCTTGCGTTCCTTGCATGCGCATACGAAGTCAAGCTCGTTGCAGGGCTAATCAGCGATTTAGGGGTTGAAGGAATGTGGGAGAAAGTGAGCAACACAGCGGAATTTGGGGGAAGAACGCGCGGGAAGGAACTGATTGATTCTGTGGTCAAAAAAAAAATGAAAAAAACGCTTGCGGAAATTGAAGGCGGAAAGTTTGCAAAAGAGCTTGAAAAAGCTTTTGAAAAAAAAGGAAAAAAGTTTGAGAAACTTAGGAAAAGGCAAAAAAGGCACGGGATTGAAAGGGCATATAAATTGGTTAAAAAAAACATTCGCCCCTAAATTTATCAGCCATAAGGTGTTTTTTCATTGTAATTGAATTTTATATGGGCATATTATCGTGCCATCGCAGATGGCACACATACAGATTGCAAACGAATCTGTTCGTTTTTTTATGGCAAGACCATTTCATGGAAGGAGAATACCGCACTGGGAGCGCTCAGAGCTTAACAGAATTCTAAGGCTTTTTGAAAACACCAAAAAAAAGAGAAACCCTAAAAAATTGACTGAACTGCAAAGTGCTTGTGCCAAAGGTTTTTTTAATGGCCACCGGCACTTATTGGGCTATAAAGTGCCACTTAACAGAAAAGATTACCCGCAGTTTGCAGCTGACCTGATTAGGAAATGCCAGCAAAAGCACCAGTTTAACACTGACAAAGCGGTTGATTTTATTTTGAGTGAAATCAGAATCGTCAAGGGCAGGTTTTTACAGGTACAAAATGTACTTGCACACGAAATGATGCATGGCGGCGGGTACAAAAAGTTTGGAGAACTGTATCATTTTATGATTGGTCTCATCCAGACTTTCCATGGCCACCTTGATTTGGTTGAAAATCAGCTCAACAAATTACGTGGCAAAAAATGGTAAAAGAATTCATTTAAAACCAATGCTTTTTATTGTTTTATTGAATTAGAGTTTAGTATAGAGAGGTCTTTTTTTGAAGATTTTTGTTGACTCTGCCAATGTGCAAAAAATCCGTGAATTAAACGATTTAGGTGCAATTGACGGCGTTACGACTAACCCTTCCCTTATTGCGGCAGAGGGAAAGCAGTTCAAACAGATTTTGAGGGAAATTGCGGCGATTGTTGACGGACCAATCAGTGCAGAAACTGTTTCGCTTGATGCAGCCGGAATGCTTTCCGAAGCAGAAGTGCTTGTAAAAATCCACAAAAACATCGTGATAAAAGTCGTGAACACCCCTCAAGGCCTAAAAGCAGCAAAAGCTCTTTTCAAAAAAGGAATCAAAACAAACGTTACGCTGACTTTTTCCGCACTTCAGGCGCTCTTGGCAGCAAAGGCAGGGGCCACATTTGTAAGCCCGTTTGTTGGAAGAATTGATGACACGGGAGCAGATGGAATGCAGGTAGTCCGAGACATTGTCCAGGTATTCAAAAATTATGGCTTTAAAACACAAGTTCTTGCCTCAAGCATCCGCCACCCCGTTCACGTTCTTGAAGCGGCAAAAGCAGGTGCTGATGCGGTAACGTGCCCGCCTGAAATAATTGAAAAAATGTTCCGCCACCCGCTAACAGACACTGGCATAAAGCGCTTTCTTGAAGACTGGAAAAAGGTGCAGGAAAAAAACCTTGACAAATAGTTTTTGTGCAAAAAAAAGTTGTTGGCTTTATGGATAACGACAAAAAAGGGCTAGTTGAAAAACTCAAAAAAGTTTGGCAGAAACCATTAGA
>JACPKT010000159.1 GCA_016186855.1 Candidatus Iainarchaeum sp.
CCGTTGTCTACCCGATGGTTGCATTGGGCAAGGCAAGAATCAGAACTCAAGTAAACTCTTCCCACACAAAAAAAGACCTTGACACCGCACTTGAAGCATTCAAAAAAGCAGGGAAAAAACTGAATGTAATTTAAGCCAGTCAATGTTTTTCTCATCAACGGCTGGCTCCGTTGACACGCCATACGTGCCCCATCTTCGATGGGGCGGTAATATCCACCAAAAACATGGTGGCGGCCAGAGTATCAATTGCCGAATTTTCAAATTTTGGGTGGCCAAAAAGTTATTTTGCGGCTATTGCCAGGTTTTTTACGCGTACTTGTGAGAGCGATTTTTGGGGTATTCTTTTGCTTGCGTCTAACAATTCTATTCCAAGAAGGTTTCCTTTTTCGTCAAAATCAACAACAGTGAAGTCGTCGATTTTTTTGTTTTTGGAAAAGTCTCCTTTGCGGAACTCGATGTACATTGCATCTGCTTCTTTGTCGTAGTCAATTTCCATATTAAACCCAATACACCGTAATGATTTTTATATAATCCTTTTTTTCACACACTGCTTCAATTGTCCCTCTGCCTGTCTTTTTTTGAAAATAGTACTTGCCATGCTTTTTATGTAATTTATCTGGGTAAAGCACACAATCAACTACTTCTTCTTTCAATATTTTTCTTTTTCCAATGCGTTCAAATGCATGTTGTGTAAAAACAATTTCCATTCAATCAGCCAATCACACGTAGCCTTCAATATTCTTTTAATGGCTATTTTTCAACCATGCAGCACTTTGAGCCCGGGGTATTTCATTTTTAAGCCACTCCAAGTTTTTTTCGAGGTTCTGGTAACCGGCAATTACCATTCTTCTCATCAACGGCTGGCTCCGTTGACACGCCATACGTGCCCCATCTTCGATGGGGCGATAATATTTATGGCTTGTCCAGTTTATTTTTTCCGCAAGTTGAACTCACAGTTCAAGTTTTTCTCATTCACATTGCCACCAGTGCAATTTACTTCAAAAATAAAGCATGTCAACTTCTAATGTATTTTTTGAAGGTTTTTAAAAATTTTACAGGAAACCGGCAAAGATTAATGGGCGATAAGGATTTATTGTATTGGCTGGCTGTGTTAATATGAATTTGTTTTTTTCTTTTGAGTGGATTATTTGAGTGCGGTTTTTTTGTTTTCCGCCGATTTCGAACACAAATTTTTGCCCATTTATGATGGTAAAATAGTCTGGTTTTTTTTCGCCGCGCTGCCCCTTTAAATAATGCGTTTCGAAATCATTGATTTTCATGCTTTCAACAAAAAATTCCTCACGCAAAAACCCGATGTTTTCTTTGATTTCCTTGTTTTTTGAATAAACCAGCCTTAACGGAGGCACAAAAAGTATTTTTGGTTCCTTGCTGACATTGCTTCCTTTTGGTTTGATGGGGTTTAGCACAAATGCTTTTTCCAGTGCTTGAACGTAATGGATTGCTTTATATTTTGTTATTCCGACATTTCGCGCAATTGAAGAATAACTCACGTCATCTATGCCGGCGTTGGCAATGTATTCGAGCATCGCTCTGATGTTTATCAGGTCTTTTCCGTCAAAATTTAGAGAATAAACAAGGTCTTTTTCAATTATTCTTTCCAAAATGCTCAAAAAAATGCCTGTATTTTTTTCTTCCAAAAAAACCGGAATGAGGCCGCCACTGATATATTCCTCAAAATAGTTGTCTAACCTGCTAATCTTCTGCATTTTTTTGGGGTCAAAAATGTCATTAATGGTCATTTTTGGGATGTCTTTTTTTTGACCAAAAGCCAAATACTCTCGAAAAGAAAATGGGTGCATTTTTTTTACAATAATCCTCCTGCTCAGGTCAACACGCGAATTTATAATGTCAATTGCTACAGAGCTTGTGAAAAAAACCTTTAATTCCATTGAGTCATAGATTTTTTTGAGGTGCTGTTGCCAGTTTTTGCAGTAACTTATTTCATCCAACAAAAGTTCATTTGCCCCAAATCGTTCGCTCAAAGTTTTGGCTAAATCAAACAAGTCAATGTTGTTGTATGCATCCAACGATATATAAAAAGCGTTTTCTGATTCGATTAAGCGCTGTTTTAAAGCCGTTGTTTTACCAATGCCCCTAAGACCAGCAATGCCGACAAATGCTTTAGAATAAAAAAAGAGTTCATTGAAAATAAATCGTCTTTTTGGGTATTTCTGGGCTTGTTTTCGCGAAGTTTCATTGACTGCCAAAATATCCGTTAAAACACTGTCATTAATAACCATGTTTCAATTAATGCTCAAAAACACATATAAACATTTCGTTTAATTATTGGACAAAATGATACACATTTCGTTCAATGATTTTACGGTTTTTTTAAGCCGCATTGCAAAATTGCGCAAAGAAAAAGTGTTTACTGGAAATCAGGTCATTTTGAAAAACAACAGGCCAAAAAATAGAAGCATGTTGAAATTTAAGCCACCTTTAGTTTATTTTTTTCGTAAGTTGAACTCGCGGTTCAAGTTTTTCTCATCAACGGCTGGCTCCGTTGACACGCCATACGTGCCCCATCTGCGATGGGGGATAATATTCTCTGGATAAATAGTAACCACCGGTTACAATTAGCATATGTTTGCAGTAATTGCAGTTTTTTGCATTATTAAGAAAAAGTTTTAAAAAAAAAGAAAAAAAGGAAACTTTTTTTGCTTCCTTTTATTTACTCTGACTTTGCCAGATTGTATATTGCTTTGAGGGCCACTATTAGTGCCGCTGGCGCTACAAATCTTGCAAGGTTTACAACCACTGACTGCAAGACCGTTCCAAGGCCAAAAACCACCGTGTTTGCAGCAGTCAAATTTGCTGACCCAACAAGGATCATTGCAACTGCCGCGACCAAGAACTTGTCCACTTCTTTTTCAGTAATGTTTAGGATTCCTACCACCAGCCCCAAAAAGACCAGCAATAAAAGTATCCATCCCTCATACACTGCGAGCGCGCCGCCAAAAACCCCTGCCACTAATGCCACAAGGGCTCCAAGCAAAAACGCCCAACTCCCTACTTGTGAATTTTCCATTACCCTTACACCTCCCAAAAAAAAATTTTTCTCCTTGCTTTTTAAGTTTTCAATAACTTTCTTAAAAAGCTTTCTATTGAAACCTGCCTTTTTTCGTCATAAACCAAAAAATTTTTGCTTTTTTTGGCATTTTGGTGATTGACGAAACCTTTTTTAAGGTGTAAAATTAAATTGTAGGGTATGGACCAGCTGTCAACAACCATTGCCGGAGAGATTTGCTTAAGCAAAGACCCCGGCGGCAGCATGAAAAAATGGCGTGAAATCTTCAACGTTTCCCAAACTGATTTGGCAGAGTTTCTTAAAATCAGCAGCTCTACAATTTCAGACTATGAAGGCGGAAGAAGAAAAAGCCCAGGAATCGGAGTAGTAAGCAGGCTTGTTGAAGCACTCATTGAAATCGACAAAAACCTCGGCGGAAAAATAAAAAAACAGCTTGAAAAAGATTTCAAGCCGCGCGAAAACGTTTTTAACGTGCACGAATTCTCAAAAGCGGTTAACGGAAAAGTTTTTGCTGAAAGCATTGAAGGAGAAGTTGTTGCAAATCAGCTCAAGCTCAAAGAAACAAATGTTTTTGGCTACACCGTAATTGATTCGCTGAAAGTAATCCTTGAAGTTCCTGTAACAGAATACATGCAGATGTATGGTAAAACTCCAGAACGGGCGCTTGTGTTCCTGAAAGTTGAAAGCGGGCGCTCTCCAATGATCGCGGTCAAAGTGGGCAGGTTTTCAACCGAAATGAAGCCAAACATTGTAGTGCTCCACGGCGTGGAAAAAGTCGACCCAATTGCAATAAAAATTGCTGAAGCAGAAAAAATTCCCCTCCTTATCACAAACAAATCTTTGGAAGGGTTAAAGGACGCGCTCAAAAAGTTCGAGGAATAAAATTCAAATGCCAAAGTTTTCCAAAAAGCCAAAAAACATACCAAGGCCAAAAAAAGAAGAATTTCGCGGGCACAAATTCAAAAAATAATTAGTGAAAACCAAGGGCTTATTTGGGCTTTTGTAAAAAAAAACCAGTGGGTGAGAATGTTTGCTGATAAAGAAGACATCAGAGCCATTGGAAATTTTGTATTGATTAATTGCATTAGAATGTTTAGGCCTAAGCAGGGAAATTTTCAACTTATGTTTTCACTGTGCTTAAAAATCACTTTGCAAAACTTTCAACACGGGAAAGAAAGCAATGGGCACTTTCATTGGATTATTCCGGAGAAGAAGGCAAACCCACATTAGCTGATACTCTTCAAAGCACTCGGGAAACAACAAAACCAAGTGACCAAACAGTAACGCAAAAAATTTTGAGCGCACTTTCAAGAGTGCAAATCAGCAAAAAAAGAACAATAAATGAATTTGAAATTCAAGTCATCCGCGAGCTTTACGGCATAGGATTGGACAAGCCATTAGCAGAAAAAGAAATCGCGAGCCGGCACGGAATTGCAATAGGAAAAATCAGGTCTATTAACCGAATTGTTCTGCTGCAAATGAGGCAGCAGTTCCCACAGCTTAAAGACCTGTTTTAAAACCTGACACAGTAAGTGTAGCGGTACCTTCGATTTCCAGTGTTTTTGTCGATTCCGTAAAGCTTTGTTGAAACTTGGGTTTTTTCCACAGAGTTTTTTTCGATTGCCCTAACAACTTTTTTTGCGCCACGATTCGAGCCGATTATAAGGTCAACCCCGTTTTTTTGCATAGCGGTTTTTACAATGCGCGCGAGCGGGTCTTTTTTTTCAAGCGCAAAAAAAATGCTTTGGACTTCCTTTATTTTGCTCTCCAGCTTGTCAAGCGAGTTTTTTGAAAAGCGAAGCTGGATTATTGCCTCAAAATAGTGGCCAAAAATGCGCTGGCAGTTCCCGCAACCGTTTTTTTTCAACCTAACCGAGATTTCTTTCTCCAAAACTATTTTTTCTTTTCCGATTTTTCCGGTTACAGTAACTTTTCCTGCAAAGCCTTTGTCGCCCGCAAGCAGTTCAATTTCTTTTTTTTCACTCTTTAGCTCTTTTGCCTTTATTTTTTTGTCCAAAAAATTTGCGAGGTTTTTTTCAGATAGCTCCACCCACTTCCCGCTAAGGTTGGCTTTTTTGCATCTTGGGCACTGTTCTATTTCAATTTCTTTTTGATAATCCAACAAGCCGTGCTTTTGGGAAAAACAATTAACACAAAAGCCTTTAATAAATGGCCCGGTTTTGCTTCCACAGCGCGGGCAGAAGTCTTTCACCTTAATTTCACCCCAATTTCTGTTTCAAGGTAAAAAACAGGGCTTAAAACATGCTGGTAAGCTGATACAAGCACCGTAAAAAATCTTGAAAGAACAAACA
>JACPKT010000143.1 GCA_016186855.1 Candidatus Iainarchaeum sp.
ATTTGCCGTTTAAGCGCAACTATTTTAAAAATAAGCAATCTTTAATGGATTAGGTGCTTTTTTTGGCAGAAGAAGAAAAAAAATTCACTAATGCAGGGTCCTTGAAACCAAACAATTATGTTTTAATTGACGGCTTTCCGTGCGCCATAAAAAGTGTTGAAAAGTCAAAGCCAGGAAAGCATGGCGCTGCAAAGGTAAGAGTGACAGCCACTGGAATTTTTGACAACCAGAAAAGAACGCTCTTAAAGCCAACTGACGCCGACATTGAAATACCTATAATAAACAAAGGCACCGCGCAAGTGGTTGCTGTAATGGGCGACACAATGCAGGTAATGAACACGGAAACTTATGAAACATTCAGTGTCCAAAAACCCAAAGAAATCCAGGGCCTTGCAAGTGGGGTGGAAGTCGAGTACCACCAGTTTGGAAACAGCATGAAAATCGTGAGGAAAAAATAATTTGGATTACTGTGAAAAATTTCCTGAAAATTTTTTGGACAGAAAAGAATTCCTGAAAAATATTCTTCATTATTTGACAAATTCAACATTTGGCAAATTTTCAAATTGCTTGTCACCAGTCAAAAACTTCACCTGCAATTTCCTTGACTGAACGTATGAAATACAGTCAGTGAAAGAAAAATTTCGTTTTTTATTCCTGTACCTGAAAAAAGCCGCCTCTTTTATCATGCTGCCGTTTGCTTGAGCAACAAATTTTTCATATTGTGACGTGTAATAAAAGGCAACTTGTTTTCCATGGTCACTGATAAGCGCATAACATAGCTCTGCTAGAACAAAAGTATTAATTATTGGAATTGATTCAAGATATCGCTTGTAATTTGGATTTCCTTTGATAATTTCAATAATGGCATAAGTGTCAAATACAAATTCAGTCATTCCAAAGTTCCTTGTCAATTTCTTTCAACAATTTTTCAGTAGGTTTTCTAAACTTTAATGAACCGAATGTTTCTCTCAAAACGTTTGATTTTTTTGAAACCCTGAGCACTACATTTTCACCAATTTTTAACTTTTCCTTTTCAATGTCAGGCTTAGACAGCAAAACGCCCACTGAACTGCCCCACTTTTTTAGCTTTGCCTCAACTTCAATCAAAACAACCACCAATAGTTATATGGATATAACTAAATTAAAAACCTATCACTGTCGAAATTGAGAAAAAGTTGACACTCTTTTATAATCGGTCTTCTATTTTTTTGAACAAAATTTCCCCCTTGGAAACCTTTGTCCTTGCGGGCAACAAATCAAATTTCACATCCTTAAAAGAAGCTGTTTTTACGCCAAGCGAGGAAGAGATTTTTTCACCGGTTTTTGGCAAAAAAGGCGACAACAAAATTGCAATGATGCGCAAAGAGTCGGCCAGAGAATACAAAACTTTTTCCTGCGCAGCACCAGAAAGCTTCCACGGCTCTTTTTCATTCACATACTTGTTGCATTCTTTGACAAACGCCATTACCGTTGCCAAGGCAAAATGCAACTGATATTTTTCCATGTTGGACCTGAATGCTTCAAGCTCTAGCTTTTTTGTAAGAACATTGTCAGTGGCTGCAGAAGGAATTGTTCCAGCACAGTTTTTTTCAATCAAGGACAGGACACGGTAATGCAGGTTTCCAAGCTCGTTTGCAAGCTCAAAATTGTTTCTTTCAATTATTTTTTGCTCGTCAAAAACCCCGTCTTCGCCGAAAGGAATTTCGCGCAGCAAAAAATAGCGCACAACATCGCTGCCATATTTTTCCGACAACGCAATCGGGTCAACAACGTTTCCCTTGCTTTTGCTCATTTTGCCTGAGGCAAGGTTAATGAAACCGTGGGAAAAAACCTTTGGCAAAGGAAGACCAGCCGACATCAATAAGCTCCACCAAATTACAGTATGGTGCCATACAATGTCACGGCCAATCAAATGCATGTCAGCGGGCCACCATTGCTCAAACCTTTTTTTTGGAAACCCAACGGTTGTCAAATAATTCGTAAGAGCATCCACCCAAACATAAAAAATGTGCTTTTTGTTGTTTGGAAGTCTGATTCCCCAGCCAAAAGTGGTGCGGCTGATGCTCAAATCGTTCAAAGGAACCTTTAACCGCTCCAGAATTTCATTTCTCCGCTCCTTTGGCAGCAAATGCGACGGGTTTTTTTCCAAAAAATCAATGAGCTGTTTCTGATATTTTCCCATCCTAAAAAAATAGCTGTCTTCTTTTACGAGTTCAACAGGCTTTTCGTGCACCGGGCAATTGTTTTCGACAAGCTCTTCACGAGAATAATATGTTTCGCATTCAACACAATAAGAACCCTCGTAAAGGCTATTGTACACGTCGCCTTTTTCATCAATGCGTTGAAAAATTTCAAGAACTGCCTTTTCATGGCGCACCTCGGTCGTGCGGACAAAATCATCAAAAGAAATGCTAAGCACTCTGCAGAGGCTGCGAAAATGAACCGACATTTCCTCAACAAATTGTTGCGGGGGCTTGTCGTTCTTTTTTGCAATGCGCTCTATTTTTTTGCCGTGCTCGTCAAGGCCCGTACTGAAATACACTTTGTGGCCAAGCAAGCGGTGCCAGCGGGCAATTGTGTCAGCACAGATTTTTTCGTAAGCGTGACCCAAATGCGGCTTTGAAGAAGGATAATCGATTGCAGTAGTGATGAAAAACTTCAAACACCTCACCCAAAAGGTTTAACCCGTATTATTTAGGAATGGTAAAATTTATATTGTCCAAGCGCATTTATCTAATGAAATGCCTACAAGCTTCATACTCATCTCAATTGTTTTTTTGTCAGTTGCTTTTTCGTTTTCGCTGACAATTTTTTTGAAATTTTTAAAGAGC
>JACPKT010000144.1 GCA_016186855.1 Candidatus Iainarchaeum sp.
ATCCATTTTTTTACTGAAAAGCTTGAAGTCCAGGTTTTAAGCAATGGCACTGCTTCTTCTTTTCCCAAGCCATATTTCCACCTGAAAAAACGTTTTAGGACAGAAACATATTTTCGCAGTGTCCAGGCTTTTCTTTGTGAGCTCATTAATTCAATGTAGTAATTTTTGCAGTCCTCTTGGGTTATCTGGTCAATGTCCTTGTTCATTTCCTTTAAAAAAGCATAAACAACTTGGGCATTTTTCAAAAGAGTTGCGGTTGAAAGCCGAGAATTAGAGGCCACAAATTGGGTAATTGTTTCTTTGTTTTTTGGGCTTAATTTGTCGTCGTTTTCTATTCTTTCAATCATTGTTTGCAGGTTTTTAATGTAGTTGTGGGAGTCAACCCATTCCCTGCCGTTTAAGCCGCTTGGTTTTGAAATTATTATGGATTTCATTGCAGTCACTATTGTATTTCGGCGTTTGCCCAATATTTAAGGGCAATAGCCCACCAAAATCTAATAGTGACTGCTGGACGCCCGAGGGAGGACTTGAACCTCCGACCTGCCGATGACCGCCTCCCCTGTTGGACTTTTTTTTTGGAAAGCTAACAGTCGGACGCTCTACCTATTGCCCCAAAGCCGGCTCGTTTTTCAGCACCGCGCCTTGTCTGAGCTACTCGGGCACAATTTATTTGCTTTTATGCATTTAAAGAAGAAAAACAATTAAAAACACTTGCAGATTTTTTCAAAAATTTGTGGTTGAAAAAGTGCCTTGAAAAATTTTCTTTTTTGAAAATAAGTTTAAATAACGCTTTTTTTGCTTTAAATCTTTTTTTTTCAAACCCATTGAAATCTTTCTGTTTTTTTTAGAGCATATTATCGTGTCCTGTCGCAGACTACTTTTAGATGATGCAGGTAAAGGCCGTAAATGTTTCTTGTATTATTGTCCCTTCAAAGAAGGGACACATGCAGATTGTAAACGGATCTATCCGTTGTGGACTCGCCCAAAAGTGAGAATCCAAGCCTCAATGGCTTTTGCCCAGCAAGGCACTTGCTTCCGCGAATCCTTAAACATTGAGTGCTAAAGTTACCGTTGCTCCGATCAAGGCCTGGCGGGTTTGGCTCAAGCAAACAATATTAAGGGACAGAAGGTCATCGAACACTTGTTGGAAGCCAAAGAAACAAGAAATCCTGCCCTTTGGGCTTTGGTTCCAGCCAAAGCGGGTTGCTGGCTACAGGAAACCGCTACCTTCCCAACCTAGTCCACGAGTTAAATTAATGATAAAACTACTTAAAAAAAGTTATCATCATAACTCTAAAAAATGCAGTTAACAAAAAACACGGATTTTTTCCAATCGTTATTAAATATACATAATCGTATTGACCTTAATACTTCTTTCTTTTGAAAAAAGAGTGTTAAAAAACGCTTATACATAAAACGGAAGCTATATTAACCCCTAAATGCGTAATAATATACAAATAAGTTTTTTTCTTGTGGTATTCAAATTCTATTGTTATGGGAAGGGGTGATTTAAAATGAAATCCATAATCGACGAGGCCACAAATAAGACTGAAAAAATTGAGGACCGCCTTGAAGAGTTCGGCTCTCCAAAAATAATGGTCGTGGGGACAGGCGGGGCAGGATGCAATGCTGTCAACAGGCTTGCAAACATGGGGGTCAGTGGTGCCCAACTGGTTGCAGTCAACACTGACAAACAGCACCTTGCAATAATTAATGACGAACTCACAAAAATACTGATAGGAAAAAGCGTTACAAGAGGACTTGGTGCCGGTGGGTACCCTGAAATCGGTGCAAAAGCTGCAGAGGTTTCAAGGACTGCCCTTGAAGAGGTTTTAAGCGGCGTGGACATGCTTTTTATTTCCTGTGGAATGGGCGGAGGTACTGGAACAGGTTCTGCCCCAATAATTGCAAAAATTGCAAAAGAGCAGGGGGCGATTGTGATTGGAATAGTTACCTACCCTTTTGCACTTGAAAAGGCACGACTAATAAAAGCAGAGGAAGGAATTGAGCATTTAAGGGAAGTGACGGACACTGTTGTGGTAATTGATAACAACAGGCTTGTGGAACTTGTTCCAAACCTGCCGATTCAGGATGCATTTCGGGTTGCAGACGAAGTAATTGCAAGAACTGTAAGGGGAATAACTGAAACCATCACGCAGCCGTCTCTGATAAACCTGGATTTTGCTGACGTTCGGAGTGTAATGAGCAATAAGGGTCTCAGCGTTATTGCTGTTGGTGAAAGTAAGAGTGTTGACAAGGTCAACGAAGTTGTTGAAGACACTTTGAGGAATGCACTTCTTGACGTTGAAATAAGCGGTGCAACAGGGTGCCTGATACACATTACCGGTGGCCCAGAACTGACACTCGGTGAAGCCAACGCGATTGGTGAAATGCTGACAGAAAAAATTGACACAAAGGCTTCAGTGATTTGGGGTGCAAGGGTTGACCCGACCTTTGAAAACAAGTTGGAAGTAATAACTATTTTTACAGGAGTGCATAGCCCGTACATTAAGGGTCCAACTCAAGAGGCAACTGCTAGGACTTCAAGGGGAACTGGCAGAAGAGACATAGACCTTGACTATATTAGGTAAAATATTTTTTTGCCCGCGAAAGCGGGTTCTATTTCTTTTTTTTATTGCATTCAAAAGTATGTGCATATTATCGCCCCATCGAAGATGGGGCACATACGGATTGCCAGCGAATCCTTTCGCTGTTTTTTATTGTAATTCAATTTTATATGGGCATATTATCGTGCCATTGCAGATGGCACACATACAGATTGTAAACTAACAAATTGGCAAATGAAATATAAAATAATTTTACTTGCTGCCAATTTGTTGATCTGTTCGTTTTTTTACAAAAACAGTGGCACAGCATTAATTATTATTAGCGCGAGGATGAAAATAAAAAATGTCTTTAAAATTTTTTTCTCCAGCTTTTCTTCTTCTTTTTCCAAAAACTTCAGGTAAGGCGAAAAAATTATTGGCGCTATTCTTCCGCCGTCAAGCACTGGAAAGGGCAGGTAATTAATCATTCCGAGGAGAAGGTTGAAGAGCAAAAACCAGTTAAGCATTCCAAAAAGCAACCCAAGTGCAAGAGTGATTATTCCGTATTCTGGCGGAGGATTATACCCTGAATTTGGAATGTTTTCAAGCACAAACCCAAACTGTCCAAGCTCGTTTGGGGTTAAACTTATTTCTTTTTCCACTCCGTCAATTTCTGTCAGAAGCATTATTGGCTGGCGCCGGTTTTCAGAAATTCCTACAAAAACATCAGAGGAATGTAAAACTTTTTTGCCATTAATTTCTTTTACAATCATTTCTTTTTCAAGCACTCCAAATGCAGGACTGTCATAATCTTTTTTGCAAAAAGTTATTTTTTCTCTAACCTCGCTTATTTTAACCCCTAAAACAGAATTGTTGCGAATTTCTTTTGCCCAGGGTTCAATTGTGGCATTTACCAATAGAATTACAAAAAATAATGCGATAATTGTCCCAAAAAATGCAGCAAGGTTTGTGATGACTCCGGCAGCAAAAACATGCAATTGCTTTATTTTTTCTGCTTTTAAGAGTTCTTTTTCATCAGGTTCCACAAACCCGCCAATCGGCAGAAACCCAAACAGCAAAATGCCGGTTGATTTAATTGGTATTTTTTCCTTTCTTGCAACAACGCCGTGCATGAGTTCATGGATTATGACCACAAGCAAAAGCGGAATCCATGCGTAAAGCGGCACTGAAATCGGAACATTGGGCACTTCTATTCCCGGCAGGACTGGTGCAATTCCAGGGCACGAGCCCTCTCCTGCCAAAAAATTTGACACAATTGAAAAAGCGTTGATTATTAGTGTGATTATCACAAAGCCGCCAAAGCCAAAAAAGCCAAAAAGCACTGCAATGGGCAAAAAAAGCTCTTTGGTCAAAAAGCCTTCTGAAAAGGATTTTCCAAGCAATAAGTCAAAACCATAAAACAAAATCGCAAGGATAATTGTGCTCGCAGCAAACAGCAGGCCTCTTTTTGTTTTTGAAAATTTTTTTCCAACCAAGAAATCTATTGCCACTGCCCCAAAGCCCAAGACTACTCCAATTTCCGTTAACCAGTCAAGCGGTTTTCCAATAACTGCCAGCTTGTCAAAAACCCACAAATGCTTTTGCGTTTTAAGCATTGAGAAAATGAAAAAAGTTTTTGCGCTGGCAAAGCGCTTCAACAACAGTGTCACAATAATTGAAACCACTAGAAAAACTGCCGCCATTGACAAGAAATCCAATCCGCCGTTTGCCACAACACCACTATTTTTTTTTAAAAAAAACCAATTCAATAAAACAATAATTACTCAACAATTTTAATATTGAGCGCGCTTTCAAGCTTTTTTGCAAGCTTTTTGTCAGGAAACATTTTTTCCTGCTCGATTTTGTGCAGGAAAGACTCTTTTTCAAAAATTTTTTGCGCCAACTCATTTAAAGTGAGATTGTTTTTTTGCCGCGCGCTACGAATAATTTGCCCAAACCCTTTCGCGAGGAAAAAATCCCCTGCAAAACCTGCCGGTGCCGCAGAAAATTCCTGGTTTTTTTTTACTGAAAAAACTGTTTCACCAATTACTCGTTCTCCAAGATTTGAGCAGTCAATGCACACAAGCATTTTCTGCCCGTACATTAAAATGTGGTTTTTTGCGTTTTCCTGCCCGCAGATTTCGCAATCCATAAACGTTTGCGTCCGTTTACACCGCATACGTGTCCTACCTGCGGTAGGACGGTAATATTAATTCATCATTTGCACTGCATACATGGCCTATTTCACCTCGTTCAATAGGCCGATAATATCAAATTAATCATTCCCAAATATGTGGCAATAATATTCAAATTGTTTGCATTAATATAAAAAAGTTGCTAAATTAAAACCAAAAAGACTTAAAAAAAGGAAATTATTGCAAACAATTCAAAAAAGAACTGCTTTCAAAGACTTCAAAGAGTCTGTAGCGAATTTTGTTGAAACTCCATAATTATTAATTGGAAAAGTGAACCAT
>JACPKT010000136.1 GCA_016186855.1 Candidatus Iainarchaeum sp.
GATTAATGCAATGGAAATAATTTGTTCTGATTTCATCAGTTATAATTGAAGTGGTTAAGTTAAAAAAAGTTTTCTTTTTGAAAAGGTTTTTTTCCTCTTGGGCAAAAAATTAACTTACAGTAACAGTTTTATTCCTGTTATGCGTTTTTGATTGCAGTGGTTTTTTCTGGTACTCGAAATTGGATTGCTTTTTCACCTTGGATTGATTGTTTTTGCCTGCACTGTCCTAAGCTATGCTGCACAGGCTTTAAGGCAGCCTTTAGTGCTTGCCTACATTTTTGCAGGGGTATTGCTTGGCCCGATTGGCCTTGGGGGTGCAGGGTTTTCCATTGCAGGCATTCCAATAGGAATAAAAAGTATTGAAGAAGTGCTGGTTTTTTCAGAGCTTGGAATTGCCTTTCTCCTTTTTGGAATAGGAGTGGAGACAAATTTTTCAAAGCTATTAGGCCTTGGCAAAACACTCCTTCTTGGAGGTTTTTTGCAGATTGCACTGACAATATTGGCTGTTTTTGTTTCCACTTATTATTTGGGCTTTCTTTCCTTCGAGCAATCGATTCTGCTTGGAGTGATTCTTGCCCAAAGCAGCACTGCAATAGTTGTAAAAATTCTTTCAGACAGGCACGAAATTGGCACAGTGCACGCAAAGCTATTGATTGGCTTTCTTTTGGTCCAAGACCTTTTTGTCATCATTTCGCTGCCTTTTTTGAAAAACTTTCAGGCAATTTATTCTCTGGAACTGGTTGGCCCTATTCTTGCCCAGGGAATTTTGCTTTTAATGATTGCATTTTTTTTGAACAAGAGCGTTTACCCGAAGCTTTTCCAGTACGGTTCTAGTTCCGACGAGCTATTGTTCCTTGCGTCGATTGCAAGCTTTTTTGTCTTCATAATTGTGGCTACAGTACTTGACTTTTCCATTGCAATTGCTGCATTCATTGCAGGCGTAACAATTTCAAATCTTCCCTACAACATTGAAGTATTTCACAAAATAAAAGGGTTGCGCGATTTTTTTTCAACTATTTTTTTTGTGGCCCTTGGAATGCAGATTAACCTGTCTTTCACCCAGTTTCCTATACCCATGGTTTTTTTGCTCTTGGCGACCGTGTTTGTTTTAAAGCCATTGCTTTTTTTTGCAATCACCTTGTTTTCCGGCTATGGGGCAAGGATTGCAATTATGGTAGGGCGTTCACTTGCACAAGTATCCGAGTTTTCTTTCATAATTGCAAGCCAGGGGAGGGAAATTTTGGACAGGACTGCGGGCCTTTACTCGCTCATCATTTTGGTGATAACTGTTTCTCTTGCATTGACGCCTTATCTTATGAGGAACTCAAATTCTTTGGCGGAATTTTTTAAAAAAAAAATTCACCGGCTTTCGCCGTTTTTGCGGAGCACGCGCTTTTCCAAAAAAATTGTGCAGTTACAAGAAGGTCCTCAAGGGTTTTTTGAACACATAATTATTGTCGGCGCAGGCGCTATTGGGTTTGCTGTTGCAAAATCGCTTGAAAAAGATTTTCAAGTAATAGTTGTTGACCACGAGCTTGAGGCAGTGCTGCGGTGCAGAAAGCACGGAATAACCGCAATTTATGGTAGTGCGGACAATTTTGAAATAATGTACAATGCAGGCATTTCAAAAGCTAGGGTCTTGGTGCTCGCGCTTCCTGATTCGTCATCTGCGGCTTTGTTGGCACAGTTTGCAAAAAAAGAAAACCCGAAAATAACCGTGTTTGGCCGCGCGCACCATTATTCGCAGGCACTGCACTTGTATGAGTCTGGCGTTGACTATGTTGTCATGACGCACGTCATTGGCGGCAAGGTTTTTTTGGAAAACATCTTAGAGTTCATTTCAAGAGAGCAGGCATTAAATATTGAAAAATTCAGCGGAGAGTATGCTGATTTTGTAAAGAAAAAAGCTTTGGAGGAAAGCAAAAGGCTTGGCGTTGAACATTTCAAAAACTTTTAAACAGCCATTTATGCTTTTGTTGCAATTTCTTCAAACAAAAATTGCAGTGCCAAAAAAATGGCATACATCAGGACAAGGACTGCCCCAAACTTTTTTGAAACGTGTTTTTTCCTGTTGAAAAGCAGCACCACGAAAATCAGCGAAAAAACCATTAAAGAGCCGCTTAAGAGCGCGAGTGAATTGGTTTGCGGTCTAATGGGGGAAATAAGTGAAATTATTCCCAAAGTCAGCGTGCAATCTGCAAAAACGTTCCCTAAAATGTCTCCAAGGCCAAGTTCCGCATGTTTTTGCCTTGACGCTGAAAGCGCAATTGAAAGCTCTGGAAGACACGTGCCCACAGCAAAAAAATTTCCTGCAAAACATTTGCCTTTTCTTTTATCACTGTTTTGTCTTCAGAATTCTTGTGGATTTTAAGCATCCGATAAACGTAAAACGCAAAAGCCAAAAGTAGCATGGCGCCATCTGCTCTTGAAATTTCGCCGTCAAGAAGGAATGCAAAGGGAAGGATGGTGGCAAAAACAAGCAGTGTCATCTGCTTTAGTGCAAACTCGTGGAGCCGAACAGTGCGGGAAGAAAGCACAACTATCCCAATAATCAGAGTGAGATCTGCAATGTTTGAGCCAAAGACAATCCCTAGTCCAAGGGAGGGGTTGCCGGCAATTGCGGCGTTTATCCCGATTGCAAGCTCTGGAAAAATCGCTACAATGCCCACTACAAGAAAGCTTATGGTGAACTCCGGCAGGCCAAAATGCCTTGAAATTTTAACCAGTTTTTTTATTGCAATCGAAGCACTTTTGACAAGCACCAAAAAAGCAACTGCAAGCAAGCCTAATTGCAATAAAACCATTTTTCCCACACGCAATGCATTTTTATTGTAAATTTCAACCAATCAAAACTGTTTTTTTTATACCTGCATTTCTTTTTTCTTTTTCTGTTTTTTAAGCATTTCAATGTCTTTTGTCAGATATAGCCTTCCTTCTTCTGAAACCGCTTTTAGGAGTTTTTCTTCGTGTTCTTTAAGTCTTCTTTCAATTGTTTTTATTCCTTTTAATAGCTTTTTTTTGGACGCCATCTGCTAAAACTCCTTTCAATTTTCTCACTTCATTTTTAACTATTTTATACAATAATTCAGTTTCTTGAACAAGTGCACTT
>JACPKT010000150.1 GCA_016186855.1 Candidatus Iainarchaeum sp.
AACTCGTGTACGGCAGATTTCTTGAAGCAGCAAGGCTTGCAATAAAAGAAATTGACCTCCCAAACCTTGCAGTCGACGAATTCTCCCCGCATGTGCGGTTTTACAATTTGCCTGAAGGCCGCGACACACACCCACAGCTTAGGGACATCGGCTCGGCACACCTTGGAAGGCTTATTTCAATTGAAGGAGTAGCAGCACAAATAACCGACGTGCTGCCAAAACTAAAGGCAGCAACATGGGAGTGCAGAAGATGCGGCAACACTTATCGTGTAATACAGGCCGGAAACACACAGCAGCAGCCGACAATGTGCGAGTGCAGAAACCGAGACTTCATTTTAAAGGCAGAAGACTCAGATTTCATGGATTACCAAAAAATCCGGATACAGGAACCAATTGAGCTCATCAAGGGAAACAACCAGCCAACACACATTGACATTTACGTAAGCGATGACCTAGTTAACAGGGTGGGCCCCGGGGATCGAACAAAGTTTTGCGGAGTGCTGCGGCTCATGCCGCCAAAAGAAAAAAAACTCGTGTACGGCAGATTTCTTGAAGCAATCCACATAGAGGAAACACGACAGGAATTCACTGAAGTGGAAATATCAAAAGAAGAAGAAATTGAAATAAAAAAACTTTCACAAAACCCAAACGTGTACGAAAAGCTTGTGAAAAGCATCGCGCCAAACATTTACGGCCACGAAACAATCAAGGAAGCAATAGTATTACAGCTCTTTGGAGGGGTCAAAAAAGTTTTCCCAGGAAACAACAGAGTGCGGGGAAACATCCACGTAATACTCATAGGCGAGCCGGGAATGGCCAAATGCGTTGATGGAGAAACAAAACTGCTTTTAGCTGATGGCACGGAAAAAAAAATCTCAGAACTTGTTGAAGAAGAATTAGATAAGCACAAGCAAATACTTGACGACGGGTATTATTCAAACACATTGATTAGACTGCCGGCATTAAACAATGACTGCAACTTTGTTGAAGGAAACGGCATAAGGGCTTATAAGCGAAAACCTGAAAGAATGTTTTATATTAAATCTGCAACAGGCCGGGAAATAAAAACAACGCACACCCACCCGCTGTTTGTTTCAAAGAATGGAAAAGTAAAGGCATTAAAAACAATGGAGGTAAAACCGGGCGACTTTATTGCGGTTCCAAGAAAAATTTTTGTCAAAGGAACAGAACAACCATTGGAAACAGAAATTGACAGAGGGAAAACAAATTCCATCCACATAAACCTTCCAAAAAAAGTCAATGAAGAAATGGCAAGGTTTTATGGGTACCTGCTTGCCGAAGGATACATGCACAAAAGCAAAAACTTTCAAAGCGCAAGGTTTGTGAACAGCGACAAAGAAGTGGTTGAAGATTTCATCTGCATTTCAGAAAAGCTTTTTGGGCTAAAAGCAGGCAAACGGTTTAGAAACAATGCATTTGAGATAATGCTTCCAAAAAGGGAATTATGCCGGTTTTTGAGGAAAAATTTTCCACAATTGTTTGAACTGTCAAAAAACAAAAAAATATCCAGCCTGATAATGAGCTCCACAGACAGTGTCGTAAAAGAAATGATAAAGTCTTTTGTTGAAACAGAGGGATGCATCAGAAAAGACGCAAGGATAATCGAAGTTTCTTCTGCAAGCAAAGAATTAATGGAAAACTTAACCATTTTGCTTGCAAGGTTTGGAATCATCGGGTCAATGAAAAAAATCTGGAACGCTGCAACAAACACCAAAAACAAGACAAAAAGAGACTATTTCAGATTACGCATTATGGGAAAATTCGCAGCAAAATATGCACTGGAAATCGGTTTTATTTCTGAAAGAAAAATAAGAAAAGCACAAGAATGCATTTTAAGCCAAAAAAAATTCAACACAAATACAGACATTGTGCCAAATATCGGGCAAGAATTATTGTTCCTGCGAAAAAAATTTGGCTTAACACAATTCGAAATGGGAGTAAAACGGGACGCATACCAGCACTATGAAAGAGAAGAAAGAAACCCTTCACGCGAACAACTGTTCTTAATCGCAAACAAACTGATCGAAGAATATTTTAACACCAACCTGTTTGACAAAGAAGTTGAAGAAAAAACACTGAACCTGTTCAAGTTGTCAAAAGCAGACATTTTTTGGGACAAAATAAAAGAAATCAGGGAAATAGAGCCAGCAGACTGGGTTTATGATTTGGAAGTTGAAGGAACACACAACTTTATTTCAAACATGGTTTTTTCCCACAACTCCCAGCTGCTACAGGCAGTTGACAAGATTGCGCCAAAATCAATTTACACTGCAGGAAAAACAACAAGCGCTGCGGGAATTTCTGCAACAGCGGTAAAAGACGAATTTGGAGAAGGCGGCTGGACGATAAAGGCAGGAGCACTCGTGCTTGCAAGCGGCGGGATAGCACTCATCGACGAGCTCGACAAAATGGACGCAAACGACCGCTCGGCACTGCACGAAAGCATGGAACAGGAATCTTATCACAAAAATTTCAAAATCGATTTGCTGGGAAGACCAAGAGAAGAAATAGGAGAGTTTGTTGAAAAATTATTTGAAGAAAACAAAGAAAAGATAGTTTGTGGGAAAGACACATTGTTTTTGAATATGAAAGGAAAAGGATTCAAAATTCTGACAACTGATTTTGAAAAAATATACGAAACAGACATATCCCAAATAAGCAAGCACAAAGCTGACAAGGATTTTTTCGAAATAAACTTTCAAAACGGCAGAAAAATAATTGTAACAGAAAACCACCCAATATTTGTGCTTAAAAACGGAGAAATAAAAACGGTTTCAGCAAATGAACTAAAAGAAACCGATTATGTCCCTGCACCAACACTTAACCCATTTGAAGGAAACGAGCAGGAAATAAAAACATTTGAAACCATAAAAGCCAAAAAAACCACTTTCCCAAACCACAATTCTGCAGAATTTTTCAGGTTCTTGGGATACCACATCACTGATGGAGGATACGAACTGAACCGTGGACAAAAGAATGGGATTAATTTTGCCAATACATGTACAGAATTAATTGAAGATTACGTGCACCTTATAAAAAAGCTCTTCAGCATTAACCCGTACATATATCACGGGAAACACGCAACTAATGTCAGGTTGATCTCAAAACCGTTATATAATTTCATGAAAGGAATTGATGAAAAACTTGTTGAAAAAAGCCAAACAAAAAGAATACCGCCACAGTTCATGAATGCCAAAACAAAAGATTTATCACAGCTTCTAAAAGCTGTTTTTGATGGAGACGGTGGTTTTTATTACGCCGATAAAATACCCCGGTTAAAGCTTGTCACGCCAAATTATGAGTTTGCAGAGCAGGTGCAAGATTTGCTTTTAAGGTTCGGAATTGTTTCAGTAATTTTTACTGACAAAAACTACAAAGCATTTGTCTACAGAGTAGACATAACAGGCAGGGAAAACATTGAAAAATATGCCCACTTTATTGGTTTTACACATCAAAAAAAGAAAGAAAAACTTGAAGAATTCATAAAAACCAAAGCAAAAACAAGAGGAGACATAATACCAAATTGTTCAAAAAAAATAATGTGCCTAGTGCAAGAGTTAAAAATAAGACAAAACTCTTTCCAAAAAGCAAATCTTCTTTCAAAGAAAAATTTTTCAAGGAAAAAATTTTCAATTTATATTGAAAAACTATTACAAAAATTGTCAGAATTAAGAAACTCTTTAACCATAATTGAACAGGCAACAAACATAAAACAAGTTAATGAAATAAGAAAAAAACTCAGGATAAGCAACCAAATGATTAGCAACCAAACCGGAATTGACCGCTCATTAATTGATTACTATGAAAGAGCCGGTTCAAACAAACAAATCCAAAAAGTGAAATACGGGTTATTAAAAGCAGTTGAAAATCTTTTAGAAAAAGAAATAGAAGTAATTGAAATGAAGAAAATTGTTTTTGGTGAACAGCGTTGGATTAAAATCAAAAAAATACAAAAAATCCCGAAAGGAAACGAGGAATGGGTTTATGACATTGGAATTGAACCAGAGCACTGTTTTATTTCAAATAATTTGACACTCCACAACTCAATAAGTGTCGCAAAGGCAGGGATTGTAACGCGCTTTAAGTCAGAGACAAGCATTTTGAGCGCTGCAAACCCAAAGTACTCGCGCTTTGACCCCTACACCAATTTCATGGAACAAATCAATTTGCCGCCAAGCCTCATGAGCAGGTTTGACCTCTTCTTTCTCATTAGAGACGTCTTGGACAGAAAAAAAGACGAAGAAATCGCGCAACACATCCTGAAAACCCACCGCGCTGGAGAACTGCTCCTCCAAAAAGGAAAAGAAAAATCAAAAGAACTCCAAGAACTGCAAAAAAGCATTACCCCGGAAATCGAGGGAGAATTTTTCAAAAAATTCATTTCTTATGCAAGGCAGACAGTTTTTCCAGTCCTCACCCTTGACGCCATTGAAGACATTTCACAGTTTTACATTAACCTGCGAGACCAGGGAAGAAAAGAAGGC